>JAGACI010000206.1 GCA_017614185.1 Lachnospiraceae bacterium
GTTCCTCAGGAATTCGTTAAGATGGTTAACCAGTACGGCGGAAACATGCCTGATGCTGTAGGTATTCCTGAAGAGCAGCTCCGTAAGGCAGCTACACTTTCTGTATGTAAGATTAATATCGACTCCGATATTCGTCTTGCTATGACAGGTAACATCAGAAAGTACTTCGCTGAGCATCCTGATCACTTCGATCCTCGTCAGTACTTAAAGCCCGCTCGTCAGGCTGTTAAGGACATGGTTGCTCACAAGATCGTTAACGTTCTTGGTTCAGACGGCAAGGCTTGATTACCTTAATAAAGAAATAATTGAACCCGGTTGGATTTTCCAACCGGGTTTTCTGCTGCAAATAAAAAAATACCCCCAGACAGGGAGGATGCCGAGTAAGTTATCTTACTCGGCATTTATTATGAAAAAGTTATTTAATCAAGCAAACTTGCTAGGATGTAGTCGTTAGTGATTTATTTATCTTATACTGTTAGTATAAAGATAACTTTTGTCTAAAGAATAAGCAGTTGTTGAAAATTCCTTAAATAAATTGTGAACAAAATATGAACAAGAGAGGGAAAATACTCTATATATTGTCTGAAAACGATAGATAATTAAGAAAATAAGTCAAAAAGAACAGCCAGAAACAGAATCAAGTTAGATAAATGACACACGTTACTTGATAACAATTTAACAAAAACCAATTAGTACCATGGACCCATTTGTGAAAAGTGCACAAAAAATGGTTGCCCCATAGGGACAACCATAAAAAGCCTGTTTTTAGAGCTTATCGGGTTCGGGATAATCAACTCCGAAAGTTTCTACTGTAACGCTCTTCATAACCTGAGGAGTTCTGGGCTTGTCGTTAAAGTCTGTGTCGACTTCTGCGATTTTGTTAACAACATCCATTCCCTCGGTTACCTTTCCGAATGCAGCATAGTCGCCGTCAAGATGGGGTGAAGTCTTGTGCATTACGAAGAACTGGCTTCCCGCTGAATCGGGGAACATGCTTCTTGCCATTGAGAGAACGCCCTCGGTGTGCTTAAGATCATTCTTGAATCCGTTGGAAGCAAACTCACCTTTGATAGAATATCCGGGGCCGCCCATTCCTGTTCCTTCGGGATCTCCTCCCTGAATCATGAAGCCCTTGATAACTCTGTGGAAAATCAAACCGTTATAAAAGCCCTTGTTGATAAGGCTTATGAAATTGTTAACAGACTGGGGTGCTACATCTGGATAGAGCTCTGCCTTGAACACGCCGCCGTCTTCCATTGTAAATGTAACTATAGGATTTTGAGCCATAGTGTAATCTCCTTTCAAAGAATCTTTTTATATTCTATCGTAAACGTAAGAAACGGTAAAGAAGAAAGTATGGTATCATATGGGCGGAGGAAGAGATGCTTAAAAATCTTTATTTCGTAACGGATATCGAGAATAAGGAGCTTTACGAGGACACTTACGCTTGGAGCGTCGACAATCTGAGGACCGGCCTTTTAAATAAAGGCGCGGACCTTTCCTTTGTGTATTCCCCCGAAAGAATAGATGAAAAGATGCTTTCAAAGGAATCCATGGTAATTACCGATAAAGAGAATTACCTTGAGAGTTTTTCAAACGCAAGGGGTAATGTAGTCTTTTTTTCAAAAGACGGATTTATTCCCTGGGGTGTTGACTGTGTTCTGCTTGGATGGGAAGCGTTAAATGCCTCGGAAATCATGGATTCTTATCTTGAAGTGACTCATTCTACAAGGGTAATCCTTGAAACCGACAGACTTATTGTAAGAGAAAGTACCGTTGATGATGTGGATGAGTTTTACAGAATCTATTCGACTCCCGAAACCACACTTTATACAGAACCTCTATTTGATGACCCCAAAGACGAAAAGGCCTATATGGAAAAGTATATAAGGGAGATTTACGGCTTTTACGGAATAGGAATCTGGACACTTGTATTAAAGGAAACCAATGAGGTAATAGGAAGGGCCGGAATAACTGTTAAAGATGGCTATGACGCCCCTGAAATCGGATATGTTCTTGGAAAAGAATACAGGGGAAAAGGGTATGCTTCAGAGGCCTGTAAGGGAATCATAGATTACATTTCAAATAATTACAGCTTTGAAAAGATACAGGCGCTTAGCATAAAGGAAAATCTGGCAAGCTCAAAACTTTTGATTGGACTTGGATTTAAATATGAGTGTGACGTGAAAGAAAATTCCAAAGTTTATCAAAAATACACCATCAAAATCTAAAAAACGCCAAGATTATACATTGAAATTAAAAATCACCTCTGTTACTATAGTTCGTAGGGAATTTATTAATCCTGATGTGGCACGACATCGGACAGATATATTCAAGTATCAGCATGGAGGAAACATCATGAGAATTATTAAGACAAAAGATTATAACGACATGAGCAGAAAAGCAGCCAATATCATTTCTGCACAGGTTATTCTCAAACCGGATTGTGTACTGGGTCTTGCAACTGGTTCCACACCTATCGGAACTTACAAACAGCTTATTGAGTGGTATAACAAAGGGGATTTGGATTTTTCCGAAGTAACAAGTGTTAACCTTGATGAGTACAAGGGACTTGATAAGAATAACGACCAGAGCTACTGGTATTTTATGCATACCAATTTCTTCGATCACATCAACATCAATGCCGAGAACGTTAACCTTCCCAATGGAATGGAGCCCGATTCTGACAAAGAGTGTTCAAGATATGATGACGTTATCCGTTCCGTAGGCGGAGTTGATCTTCAGCTTTTAGGCCTTGGTCACAACGGACACATCGGATTCAACGAGCCCGCCGAGGAGTTCAAGAAGGGCACACACTGTGTAGACCTTACACAGAGCACCATCGAAGCTAACGCAAGATTCTTTGCTTCAATGGATGACGTTCCCAAGCAGGCATACACAATGGGCATCCGTACCATTATGTCAGCTAAGAAGATTCTTGTTGTAGTAAGCGGCAAGGATAAAGCAGCCATCGTAAAGAAGGCGTTTACAGGCCCTGTAACACCTCACGTTCCTGCTTCACTTTTACAGATGCATCCCGATGTAACTGTAGTTGGTGATGAAGAGGCGTTATCAGAATTAGATATCTAACTATAAACAAAACGCCGGAGACAATCCGGCGTTTATTTTTTCCAAGGAGAACGAAAATGATTGTTAAAAACGTAAATATATTCAGAGAAAACGGTACATTTGAAAAGGGCGACATCATTATTGAAAAGGACAGATTTGCTACAGAGACTACTGATGAAACAGTTATAGACGGAAACGGCTGTTATGCGATTCCCGGACTTACAGATGTTCATTTCCACGGATGTGTGGGATATGATTTTTGTGACGGAACAGAGGAAGCAATTCAGGCAATGGCTGAGTATGAGCTTGCAAACGGAGTTACGGCAATCAACCCTGCAACGATGACATTGCCCGAGGAGACAATTGCAAAGGTTGCGAGAGCTGCAGCGGCTCATAAGAATGAATCCGGGGCAGATCTTGTCGGAATCAACATGGAAGGTCCTTTTATTAATCCTGAGAAAAAGGGTGCACAGGATCCTCAATACATGCTTGATCCGAACGTAGAAATGTTCAGAAGACTTCAGAAAGAAGCAAACGGGTTATTCAAGATTTGTGATATCGCGCCTGAGAGAAATGGTGCATTGGAATTTATTGACGCACTTAAAAATGAAGTAAGAATCAGCGTTGCACATACAGCTGCCAACTATGATGAAGCAAAGAAAGCTTTCGATCATGGTGCAAGCCAGGTAACACATTTATACAATGCAATGAATCCTCTCACACACAGAGCTCCCGGCGTAATCGGAGCGGCAAGTGAGAATGAAAACGTATTTGCCGAGCTTATCTGTGACGGAGTTCACATTCATCCCGCTGCAATCAAAGCGGCATTCAAGATGTTTGGCGATGACAGAATCATTCTTATTTCAGATTCGATGATGGCAACAGGAAAGCCTGACGGACAGTATTCTCTCGGCGGTCAGGACGTTACCGTAAAGGGTTCACACGCCACTTTGACAGAGGGCGGAGCTTTGGCCGGAAGCGTTACAAACCTTATGAACTGCATGAGATTTGTGGTAAAGACAGTAGGCATCAGCCTTGGCAGCGCAGTTAAGTGTGCAGCGGTCAATCCTGCCAAGTCAGTAGGAATTTATGACAATTATGGCTCAATAACAGCAGGAAAGCTTGCAAATTTAGTGCTTTTGGACGATAATTTGGATATTACCCATATTATTAAAAAGGGAACAGTGGTAAGATAAGGGTATAATCATATAATATTCTACGAAAGGATACGTACGTAATGACAAATCTTGAACTTCAAAAAAGGGCCAATGAAGTCAGAAAAGGAATTGTCTCTGCTGTACATGCCGCTAAGGCCGGTCACCCGGGCGGATCTTTGTCAGCTGCTGATATTTTCACATTTTTGTACTTCGAAGAAATGAATGTCGATCCTAAGAATCCCAAGATGGATAACAGGGATAGATTCGTGCTGTCAAAAGGCCACACCGCACCCGGTCTTTATTCGGCACTTGCAAACAGGGGTTATTTCCCTGTAGAGGATTTATTAACACTTAGAAAGCTTGGTTCATACCTCCAGGGACATCCCGATATGAAGGGAATTCCCGGTGTAGATATGTCCAGCGGTTCACTTGGTCAGGGAATTTCAGCTGCAGTCGGAATGGCACTTGGCGCAAAGATGGACAAAAAGGATTTCCGTGTATACACCTTGCTTGGTGACGGAGAAATCCAGGAGGGTCAGGTTTGGGAGGCATCCATGTTTGCCGGACACCGCAAGCTTGACAACCTTGTAGTTATTGTAGATAACAACGGACTTCAGATTGATGGTAACATCGCTGACGTTTGCTCACCTTATCCTATTGATAAGAAGTTTGAGGCATTCAACTTCCATGTAATCAATGTGGACGCTCACAACTTTGATGAGCTTCGCGCTGCTTTCAAGGAAGCAAGAGAAACAAAGGGACAGCCTACAGCTATTATTGCTAAATCCGTTAAGGGTAAAGGCGTTTCCTTCATGGAGAACAATGCCGGATGGCACGGAAAGGCTCCCAACGATGAGGAGTACGAGCAGGCTATGAAAGACCTTGCAGCCATCGACGAGAATCTTAAGAAAGCAGGTGAGAACTAATGTCAGACGTTAAAATTGCTACTCGAGAGAGTTACGGTAACGCACTCGTAGAACTTGGAGCATCAAACCCCGACGTTGTAGTTTTGGATGCCGATCTTGCAGGTGCTACCAAGACAGGTACTTTCAAAAAAGCATACCCTGACAGGTTCATCGACTGCGGAATTGCAGAGTGTAACATGATGGGTATCGCAGCCGGCCTTTCAACAGTCGGCAAGATTCCTTTTGCAAGCACATTTGCCATGTTTGCAAGCGGAAGAGCATTTGAGCAGGTTCGTAACTCCATTGGTTACCCCAAGCTCAATGTTAAAATCGGCGCTACACATGCCGGAATCACCGTAGGTGAAGACGGCGCTACACATCAGTGTAATGAGGATATCGCTCTTATGCGTGAAATCCCCGGAATGGTAGTTATGGTTCCCGCTGATGATATTGAAGCCAAGGCATGCGTTAAGGCAGCAGCTGAGCATCATGGTCCCGTTTATATGAGATTCGGACGTGCAGCATGCGGTCTTGTTAATGATTTCCCCGGATACAAGTTCGAAATCGGTAAGGGAACCACATTAAGAGAGGGTAATGATGTAACAATCGTTGCCACCGGTGTGTGCGTAGAGCAGTCCCTTAAGGCAGCTGAACAGTTGAAGGCAAAGGGAATCGATGCAGAAGTAATCAATATCTGCACAATCAAACCTTTGGATAAAGAACTCATCGTAAAGAGTGCAAAGAAGACCGGCAAGGTGGTTACCGTTGAGGAACACTCAGTTATCGGCGGCCTTGGAAGCGCAGTTTGTGATGCACTCAGTGAAGAGTATCCTACAAAGGTTAAAAAGATTGGTATTAATGATGTATTCGGTGAGTCAGGCCCTGCAGGTGCTCTCCTTGCCAAATATGGTCTCGATGCGGATGGTATTGCCAAGTCAGTAGAGGGTTTCTTGGCTTAGTCGTCTGAGGGGGGACATAAATGAAGACATTATTATCACCATCTATTTTGGCGGCAGACTTTACAATCCTTGGCGAACAGTTAAGGAAGGTTGATGCTGCCGGAGCAGAATATATCCACATAGATGTAATGGACGGGACTTTTGTTCCGTCCATCTCCTTCGGTATGCCGGTAATAGGAACCATAAGGAAAGCGACAAAGAGAATCTTTGACGTCCATCTTATGATTGAAAAACCGGAGCGATATATAAAAGAGTTTGCGGATCTTGGTGCGGACATCATTACATTCCACACCGAGGCTTGCGACTGTGTAAGGGAGACGATTGACAAGATTCATGAATGCGGTTTGAAAGCAGGTCTTTCCCTTAAACCCGCGACTCCGATAGAAACACTGAAGGAATATATGGACTGCCTTGACCTTATCCTGATAATGGGAGTAGAGCCCGGTTTTGGCGGTCAGAAATATATTGAGGAATCCACAGACAGGATAAGAAAGGCCAGAGAGTATATCACCGAATCGGGAAGAGATATAAGACTTTCGGTAGATGGCGGAATCAAGCTTGATAACGTCGAAAAAGTCATAAAGGCCGGTGTCGATGTTGTGGTTTCCGGTTCTGCAATCTTTGGAGGAGATATTGAAAAGAACGTAAAAGCGTTCAAATCAATATTCGAAAGCCTCGAATAGATTGCGAAAAAGTACGAAAATGTGGTATTCTTAAAGGTAAGAATATCGCAATAGAGGTCAGTGAATGAATAAAGGTAAATATTATATTACAACCGCCATTGCCTACACATCGGGCAAGCCTCATATAGGCAACAGTTACGAGATTGTTTTGGCGGACGCAATAGCAAGATACAAGAGAAAAGACGGATACGACGTATTTTTCCAGACCGGTACCGATGAACACGGTCAGAAGGTAGAAATAAAGGCAGCAGATGCCGGAGTTACTCCCAAGGAATTTGTCGATGATGTAGCCGGACAGATCAGAGGAATCTGTGATTGCCTCAACTGTTCTTATGATAAGTTCATCAGAACCACAGATACAGATCACGAGAAACAGGTTCAGAAAATCTTCAAGAAACTTTACGATCAGGGAGATATTTACAAAGGAGCTTACGAGGGTCTTTACTGTACACCCTGTGAATCCTTCTGGACTGAGTCACAGCTCGTGGACGGCAAGTGTCCTGACTGCGGAAGAGAGGTTAAGCCTGCCAAAGAGGAAGCTTACTTCTTTAAGATGAGCAAGTATGCCGACAAGCTTATCGAGCATATCAATACTCATCCCGAGTTTATACAGCCGGTATCCAGGAAGAACGAGATGATGAACAACTTCCTTCTTCCCGGACTTCAGGATTTATGTGTATCCAGAACATCCTTTAAGTGGGGTATTCCGGTAACATTCGACGAGAAACACGTAGTTTACGTATGGCTTGATGCCCTCACAAACTACATAACCGGAATCGGATATGACGCCGACGGTAATTCTACGGAGCAGTACAAGAAGTACTGGCCTGCAGACCTTCACCTTATCGGTAAAGATATAGTCAGATTCCATACTATTTACTGGCCCATTTTCCTCATGGCTTTAGGTGAGCCGTTACCTAAGCAGGTATTCGGACATCCCTGGCTCCTTGCCGGCGACGGTAAGATGAGTAAGTCTAAAGGAAATGTAATATACGCTGATGATCTTTCTAACTTCTTTGGAGTGGATGCTGTAAGGTACTTCATGATTCATGAGATGCCTTTCGAGAACGACGGTTCCATTTCGTGGGAGCTTATGACAGAGAGAGTTAACTCAGACCTTGCCAATGTACTTGGCAACCTTGTAAACAGAACAATCTCCATGAGTAACAAATACTTTGGCGGAGTTGTGGAGGACAAGGGCGTTAAGGACGCGGTTGACGAAGACTTGAAAGCAGTAGCAACCGGTACATATGACAAAGTGGCTTCCAAGATGGAAGACTTGCACGTTGCCGATGCAATTACCGAAATCTTTGCTTTGTTCAAGAGATGCAACAAATACATCGACGAGACAGAGCCCTGGGTACTTGCCAAGGATGAAGCCAAGAAGGACAGACTTGCAACTGTGCTCTACAATCTTTGTGAAAGTATTACTATCGGAGCTTCTCTTCTTTGGCCTTATCTTCCCGAGACGGCTGAGAAGATTGTTAAGCAGTTAAATACCGAGCTTAGAGATTTTGATACACTTAAAACCTTTGGCCTTTATAAGAACGGCAATAAGGTGACTGAAACTCCCGAAATTCTCTTCGCAAGACTTGATATTAAGGACGTACTTGCGGAAGCAGAAAGAATCGCCGAGATTCAGAAAGCGGAAGCCGGTGTGACCGAGGAAAAGGAAGAAGGCGGAATAGACATCCCTGCCAAGGATGAAATTGAGTATGGTGACTTTGACAAACTTCAATTCCAGGTTGGCGAGATAATTGCCTGCGAGGAGGTTAAGAACTCCAAGAAACTTCTTTGCTCACAGGTTAAAATCGGAAGTAAGGTAAAACAAATTGTATCAGGAATCAAAGCCTACTATAAGCCCGAAGAGATGGTTGGCAAGAAGGTAATGGTTTTGGTTAATTTAAAGCCTGCAAAGCTTGCAGGAGTTGTATCGGAAGGAATGCTTTTATGCGCCGAGGATGAGAACGGTAATCTTGCTCTCATGACACCGGAAAAAGATATGCCGGCAGGCGCTGAGATCTGTTAACGGGGACAAACATTAAGGGAGGATAGCGAGTGAAGACATTGTCACAAAAAATGAAAAATGTGATAGCTGTCATTACGCTTGCTATCCTTTTTGTTTCTTTCGTCTTATCCATTATAAGGGATGAGAAGAGAGAGACAGAGGTTCCAAACCTTGAACTTATCGACCATTGGGACCTTGAATCCAAAGATCTCGATCTTAAGGATGTCTCCTTGACCGAGACCAGGTTTGAGACTTTGATGAGGGGAGACATTGTCACAATAAGCACGGTTCTTCCCGACCCCGGAATAAAGAATCCGATGATGCGTTTATACACGAGTCATTGCAGCGTCGAAGTCTTTTTGGATAATGAAGAAATTTATGAATATGGCGTAGAGAGAACCATAAACAATAAGTTTATCGGATATGGATTCCTCTACTTTGCACTTCCATATGACTATGCCGGCAAAAAGCTTACAATCAGGTATATGTCATCGGAATCTATAGATACCAATTCTTTGAGAGCTCCCACCATCTATGATTCAACGGTAATGATGGTGAACTATGCCGCAGTCAACAAAAGGCTTTTATCCATGAATATGTTCCTTATGGTAATGGGAATCGGCCTTATGATTTTCGGACTGGTTTTGCAGATAATGAAGCAGAACGCTTTAAGGCTTGCTTCGGTCGGCGGCTTTGCACTCTCACTGTCACTTTGGTCAATGTGCAGCTATCATCTTACCGATATCTTCACAAATGACATGCTCTTTAAGAATTACGTGGAGTATTATTCACTCTTTGCCGCTCCTTTGTTTTTCTTAATATATTTCTGGACGGATTTAAAGAACAGAGACACATTGTCAATAAGAGCAACCTATAAGTCGCTGGTTGTATCTCAGGTTCTTTTCATTATTGTTGTAACGATTACACATATGACTGACAAGCTTCACGTTTCGGCTGCAATCTGGGGACAGATTGTGCTGATAGTTATCGAAGCAATAGGCATTCTTATGGTTTGTATCAACGATATAATCCACAAGTCCTTTACGTCGAAGCCTCTGTTCCTTGGTATTGTTTCAATTACGTTCTTTGCTCTGGCGGATGTTGTTCTTTTCGTAGTTCAAAAGACAAGAATAGAAACCAACGAAAGACACTTCTCATCCATAACATGCATGGGCGGAATCCTCTTTGTTGTATGCCTTGTCTGGGCTTACTTTAAGGAGTACGAGGATGCAAAAGAGGATGCAATCAAGACAGAAGCTCTTCAGAAACTGGCTTACACGGATCCTCTGACAGGAATTCCGAACAGAAGACAGTTTGAGGATGAACTTAAAGAGATGGAGAGCGGAAAAGAGGATTATGCTCTTGTTGCGGTTGATGTAAACGGACTTAAGCATATAAACGATACTCTCGGACATGACATGGGCGACCTTCTTATTATGTCGATGGCGGATTGCTTAAAGAAGACATTCGGACCGAAGACATTGATAGCCAGAATGGGCGGAGATGAGTTCGCCGCAGCTGTTACTAAACTTGAATATATAGATATGGACAGTCTTATGTGGAAGCTTCAATCCGAGATTGAGATTAAGAATGAGGAGCATCCGCAGTTAAATATAAGCGCGGCATTTGGCTACTGTAAGCGCAGCGAGTATCCTGATATGGATGCAAAGGAGATATACAGAATAGCAGACTCAAGAATGTATGTAAGAAAAGCTCAAATGAAAAGAGAGGGGATACACACATGAAGAAAAAAGATTTCTACTTTGAATCCAGAGACAATCACTCAAAGGTACATGCCGTAAGATGGCTTCCCGATGATGAAAATGTCAAGGCAATCCTCGTTGTTGTTCACGGAATGGCCGAGTATATAGAAAGATACGAAGGCCTTGCGCAGTATTTCACCGACAGGGGTTACCTTGTAACAGGTATCGATAACCTCGGACACGGCAAGTCAATAAGAGATGATAAGAATCCCGGGTACTTTGCGCCTGTTGATCCCGCTACTGTTGTTGTAAGGGATGTACACAGACTAAAGAAGCTAACCCAGGAAGAGTACCAGAGAGTTCCCATTGCGATACTCGGACACAGCATGGGCTCATTCATTGTAAGAAACTATATCATAAGATACGGAACCGGAGTTGATTGCGCAGTTATCATGGGTACCGGCGCTCAGCCTTCGGTTGTTCTCGGAGCCGGCAAAACCGTAGCGGGACTTCAGAAGTTATTCATGGGTGATAACCATAAGAGCAATCTCTTAAACGGAATGGCATTTGGAGCATATCTAAAGAGAATTCCCGACAAAGAGACCGCTTTTGACTGGCTTTCCGTTGATAAAGAGAATGTTCAAAAATATATCGCTGACCCGTTATGCGGCTTTACCTTCCCTGTAAACGGATTCAGAACATTGTTTGAGCTTATTAAAAGATGTCAGGATCCCAGCAATATTTCAAAGATACCGGAGAGCCTTCCCATTCTTGTAATTGCCGGAAAGGAAGACCCTGTAGGTAACTATGGAAAAGGTCCCGAGAGTGTTTACAAGACCTACAAAAATGCAGGAATCAAGGATGTGGAGCTCGTGCTTTACGACGGCTTAAGACACGAGATTATGAACGAGGCCGAGAAGGATAAAGTGTTTGAGGACATCTTCAGATTCGTTGACTCACGCACTTGTAAATAGGAAGATTTTCCTATATAATCAATTTGATGCGGTAACAGGACACGTTAATGAATTCAGACAGAGTAATTAAGGTAAGACCTGCGAGCGTAGATGACTGGCAACCCGCCATGGATCTTGCATGGAGAACATTCCTTAAGTATGACGCGGCGGATTACACAAGGGAAGCTGTTGACAGCTTTAAAGATTTTGTGACCGACAATGCTTTGTATCGAAACTTTTGCGAGGGACGATATCCTTTGTTTGTCGCTCTTCACGAAGGAAGAATAATAGGCCTTATCAGTCTTAGAAATCACAATCACATATCCCTTCTTTTTGTAGATGGGAATTATCATAGGAAGGGCATCGGGAGTGCCCTTGTGAGATACATCGGTGAGTATCTCGTAAATGAAGAGAAAATAAACTGTGCCACGGTTTTTGCGGCGCCTTATGCCTACTCTTTTTACAGAGCGGAAGGCTTTAAGGAGATAGGAAGCGAGACCGAGAGGGAGGGCATGGTCTTCACTCCCATGGAAATCAATTTTTGAGAGGTTAATCTGAAGTTATGAAGTTTTTAAATATAGACAGTCCTTTGATGCGCTTTTTGTCAAGAATGGGAGATTTGATGCTCCTTAATATTCTTACGGCTATTCTTTGCCTGCCTATCATTACTGCCGGAGCTGCCATTACGGCGCTTCATTATGTAAGCCTTAAGATGGTAAGAGGCGAAGAAGGCTACATCTTCAAGGATTACATGAGATCATTTAAACAGAATTTTAAACAGGCCACAGCTATCTGGGCGATTGGTTTGGTTATAATTCTTATTTTTGTGGGAGATTATTATATTCTCCTTAATGCCGAGAACGTTCCGCAGGGACTGGGAATGATTATCCTTGCGGTTTCCATTATCGTATTTGTTGTATCGAGATACATTTTCCCGGTACTTTCTCACTTTGAGAATACTACATTAAAAACAATTAAAAACGGTGTGTTTATGAGCCTTATGGCTGTGCCCAAGGCTTTTTGCATGGCTATACTTGAGATTACTCCGATTGTGTTGCTTTACTTTACGGTAAGGGTTATGCCTTTGGTATTGCTTTTCGGTATATCTCTTCCCGCATATCTCGGAGCTATGCTTTATAACACAACATTCAAAAAATTTGAGCCCGAAGACGAGAACAAACCGACTTCGGACGAGGAATTCCATGTCGTAATGGATGAGGAAATTCCTGAAGAGGGTACTATAGAAGGGTCTGAAACTGATAAAGAAGAATCTCGGGATTAAAGATTCTAAGGGTATTTGTGGATGAGCAAGAATAGAAGGGGTAAATTAGAGTATTTATGGTATTTGGCCATTGCAATAGTGATGGTATTTATTTTGCTGTCCATAAGAAAGTTTACAAAGACTGCTCAAACCAGAGCATCTGTTAAAGTCGAGGATTATTTCAAAACAGAAGTGGAAAAGACTGCCACTTCTTTCTCCGATGAATTCATCAATACAATTCAAACACAAAAAACCATGGCTTCATTTCTTGGAGTCGAGGCTTCAATGTGGGAAAATGAGAAAATCAATCTTTCCCAATCCTTCAGAGAAAACACAAAAGCAATAAGAACAGCGATAGTCAATGCAAAGGGTTCCGGTGTCGACAGTAACGGAAGCCGTATCAGTATTGCCGAAACGGATTACTTTAAGAATCTTGAAGAAGGCAGGCACTTCTATGTGACAGAGGATAACGGCCTTATTACATTGAAGAAATCAATAGTGATTGTAACTCCTTACATATATACATATGGTGAACTCGGAGGATATATCATTTCGGTTTATGACGCCTCAGAGTTCAGCCCCGAGAATCTGGATTCGGCGTTTGATAAGACCAATTTCTTTGGAATTATCGATGCTGACGGTCAGTGTATCCTAAACTATGGCGTTAAGAATGCAGCTGCTTTGAATACCGAAGGAATGTGGACCGGAATCAAGAGACTTACCGGAAGCGATGCAATTGTCGATGAAATCGATGGCAAATCCAAAACGGATACGCAGCTTTTATATGTTAAAGGTTCTTCAAACTCTAACCTTTATATCATCACTCCTTCGGAATTGGACGATTTACGTCTTGTGGTATGCGTTAACTCAGGTTACTATGACACGCTTAAGAGGCGCGAGTGGCAGGACGCAAACATGATTGCATGGGAGATTGGATTTTTAACAACCGTATTCTTTGCAATGTTCCTTGCCTTCATGGTAATCAGAAGAGTAAAAGAGAAAAACAGCAAGGAAGAACTTGAGGTTAAGGCAGATACCGATCTTCTTACGGGCCTTTACAACAAGATGGCTACCGAGAAGCTCATTAAGAACTATATAGCACAGAACCCGACGTCACAGTGTCTCTTCATTATTCTTGACCTTGATAATTTCAAGAATATTAACGATACGCTCGGACATGCTTTCGGTGATGAAGTTTTACAGTATCTTGGAATGAGGCTTTCATCCCAGTTCAGAGTAACGGATATCGTCGGAAGAGTCGGCGGCGATGAGTTTATGATATTCCTTAAGAATATGAAGATTGAGGACATGGAGGCTGAGGCCAGAAAGATGTCCAGATTCTTTAACAACTTCCAGGTCGGAGAGTACACGAAGTTCTACGCGACCGCAAGTATGGGTGCCGCAGTCTTCCCCAAAGACGCAAATACTTTCGAAGGTTTGTACCGTGCAGCGGACAATGCACTCTATGAAGCTAAGAAAAATGGCAAAAAACAGCTCGTTTTTTTCAGCAAAGGTAACTAAAGATTTGATTCAGTGTACAATTTGACCAATCTTTTAAAAAATCTTTGTTGAATAGTGGCATAGCCTAAAGGAACCGCCATAATATATACTTTTAACAGTGGCTGGGGTTACGCCCCGAATTATAAGTAAAACTTTTAGGAGGATACTGTAATGGCAGGATTAAAAATGAAAAACATTACCAAGGTTTATCCCAACGGTTTTGAAGCTGTTAAGGATTTCAACCTTGAGATTGAAGATAAAGAGTTCATTATCTTCGTAGGACCTTCAGGATGTGGTAAGTCCACAACCCTTCGTATGATCGCAGGACTTGAGGATATTTCATCCGGTGAGTTATGGATCGGAGATAAGCTCGTTAACGACGTAGAGCCTAAGGACAGAGATATCGCAATGGTATTCCAGAACTACGCTCTTTATCCTCATATGTCAGTTTATGACAACATGGCATTCGGTCTTAAATTAAGAAAGCTCCCTAAGGACGAGATCGACAAGATGGTTAAGGAAGCAGCTAAGATTCTTGACTTAACTCCCCTTCTTGATCGTAAGCCCAAGGCTCTTTCCGGTGGACAGAGACAGCGTGTAGCTATGGGACGTGCTATCGTTCGTAACCCTAAGGTATTCCTTATGGACGAGCCTCTTTCAAACCTTGATGCTAAACTTCGTGTACAGATGAGAATTGAGATCGCTAAGCTTCACCAGAGACTTGGCACCACCATCATCTACGTTACACATGACCAGACCGAGGCTATGACACTTGGTACAAGAATCGTAGTTATGAAGGACGGTGTTATCCAGCAGGTTGACACACCTCAGAACCTTTACGAGAAGCCTCAGAACCTCTTCGTTGCAGGATTCATGGGATCACCTCAGATGAACTTCCTTGATGCAACAGTTAAGGTTACAGGCGAGACAGCAAACCTTGAGATCGGTGGACATTCTATTCCTCTTCCTCCCGCTAAGTCCAAAAAGCTTATCGAGGGTGGTTATGACGGAAAGGTTGTTACATTCGGTATCCGTCCTGAGGACGTATATGATTCTGAGATGTTCATTGAGACATCACCTCAGAGCGTATTCGAGTCTACAGTTAAGGTATATGAGCTTCTTGGTGCAGAAGTATTCTTATACTTTGATCTTGCTGACTTCCCTATCACTGCAAGAGTTGACTCTCGTACAACATCAAGACCCGGCGACAGCATTAAGTTCGCTCTTGATATCGAGAAGATTCACGTATTCGATAAGGATACAGAGCAGGTTATCACAAACTAGTTTGAAACCTATAAGGAGATGCGATAATTCGCATCTCCTTTCTTGTTGCCTGTTTTTTTGAAATGCGTTATCATTGTTTTTAACAAAACCAATACAATTTCTCGGAGAGGAATAAGCATGATTTCAAGTCAGGTAATTCAGAACAGTATTGATGAGCTTAAGGCAGTTACCAAGGTTGACATCGGAGTTTATGATGTTGATGGTCATCCGGTAGCTTTTACAATGGATAAAAATGACGTGCCCGAAGAGCGTATAACAGAGTTTGCGGGATCGGCGGCTGACAGCCAGGTTATTGGCGGAGAGCATCTTTTGAAGGTGCATGATGACGGAGAGTTAATCTATGTAATCGTTGCGGCAGGCAACAGCGATGATGTTTACATGGTCGGCCGTATTGCGGCTTCACAGATTAAGAACCTCGCAATCGCATACAAGGACAGATTCGATCGCAACAACTTTATCCAGAACCTCCTTCTCGATAACCTTCTTTTGGTTGATATTCACAACAGAGCCAAGAAGTTACATATCGACGTCAATGCGCCCAGAGCGATTTTCCTTGTTGAGACAGACCTTGAGAAGGATAACACTTCTATTGAACTTATGAAGGGAATGTTCACAACCCAGGCCGGTGATTACATCACAACGGTTGATGAATCCTGCATTATCCTTGTTAAGTCGCTTAAGGAAGGCAAGGAGCCAGAGGATCTTGATAAGATTGCAAGACTTATCTCCGATATGATGAGTGCGGAAGCAATGCTTAATGTAAGGGTTGCTTACGGTACAGTTGTTGAGGAGCTTAAGGACGTATCCAAGTCCTATAAGGAAGCCAAGATGGCTTTGGAAGTAGGTAAGATTTTCTACGTTGAGAAGAGTGTTATCGCATACAGCGCTCTCGGAATCGGAAGACTTATCTATCAGCTTCCCATCAATCTTTGCAAGATGTTCATAGATGAAATCTTTGAGGATCGTACGATTCCCGAGGAGCTTGATGAAGAGACACTTATGACAATCAACAAGTTCTTTGAGAATAACCTTAATGTTTCTGAAACATCAAGACAGCTCTTCGTTCACAGAAATACTCTGGTTTACAGAATCGAGAAACTTCAGAAGGCTACAGGCCTTGATATAAGAACATTTGATGATGCTTTGACTTTCAAGATTGCTCTTATGGTAGCTAACTACATGAGCTATCTTGAGAAGAACGAATACTAGAAATTAAAAACGTGCATCCCATCCTGATTACCGATAGATACGTCAGGCACCCCCACGGCACATGGGAAATCCTCCTTAGTGCTGCTTTGTTCCCAACCTGACACGGTTCGGGGGCTCCCATTGCGCGGGACCAAACGTATACTACCGGCAACCAAGATGCGATGCACGGCCATTTCAGTTTACTTTGTTGCTATTCTTTTGTCAATTCTTTTTCGAGTTTGTTTCTAAGCCTTAATTCTTTAAAAAACTTCGTAAGCATTTCCGAACATTCATCGTGAAGAACATCCAGAACGGTTTCAACCTGATGATTAAACTCGGGCATATTTAATATGTTTAAAATCGAACCTGCACAGCCTGCTTTGGGATTCATGCAGCCGATAACGCATTTGGGAATTCTGGCCTGAACTATTGCGCCGGAGCACATCTGGCAGGGCTCCAAAGTTACGTAGATGACGCAGTCTTCAAGCCTCCAGTCACCGGCAACCTTACTGGCCTTTCTGATGGCGGTAAGCTCGGCATGGTTAAGAGTGTTCTTGTCGGTGTTACGCCTGTTGTAGCCACGGCCTATTATTTTGCCGTCTCTTACAACTACGCAGCCTATCGGTACTTCGCCGAGTTTGTAGGCTTTCATGGCTTCCTTTAAAGCCTCTTTCATGAACTTTTCATCTTCGGTTAAAGGTTTCTTTTTCATATGGTAAATATTATAATGATTGTAAATTACAAAGTCAAAACAGGGTAAGAAAATGCAAATACATGGATTAAACAAAACTACATTACTTGATTATCCGGGACGCGTTGCCTGCACCATTTTTACCGGCAACTGTAACTTCAGATGTCCTTATTGCCATAATTCGGAGCTGGTGCTTGATCCTTCTTCACAGCCTGTAATAAGCGAGGATGAAATTTTTGCTTTCCTTAAGAAGAGACAGGGAATACTGGACGGTGTTTGTATTACGGGAGGAGAGCCTACGGTCCAACCGGATCTTTTGGATTTTTTGAAGAAAGTAAAGGAATTGGGTTATCCCATAAAGCTTGACTCCAACGGTTACAAACCTGAGGTTTTAAAAGAAGCGATTTCCTTAAAACTTGTGGATTGTATAGCCATGGATATTAAGTCCGGGCCCACAAATTATCATGCTGCTGCCGGCCTTATGAGTGCTTTTACAGATAAGATATCCGAGTCAATAAATCTGATTATGAATTCGGGAATCGACTATGAATTCAGGACCACTGTGGTTAAGGGCATCCATACCGATTTTGACTATGAAGAAATAGGTAAATGGATAACGGGTGCCAACAAGTACTTCATTCAGAATTACAGGGATAATGAGAATGTAATGGTGAAAGGCTACGAGAGTTTTACGGATGAAGAACTTGAACACATTTTAGACATAGTAAAGAAGTATATTCCAAACGCCGCAATCCGGGGAGAGGAATAAAACAGGTATTATTTTATGAAGAATTATTTGAAATCATATATCGGTACAAGGGATTTCTACAAAAGAATGCTGACAATCCTTGTACCGATTGTTATACAGAATGCCATCACTAACTTTGTGGGCATGCTTGACAACATAATGGTTGGACGAATCGGAACCGAGCAAATGAGCGGTGTCGCAATATCCAACCAGTTAATTTTTGTATACAGTCTGTGTATTTTCGGCGCTGTGTCCGGTGCCGGCATTTTTACCGCGCAATTCTATGGAAGCGGGGACAATAACGGTATAAGGGACACAATGCGTTTCAAACTTTTGATAACTCTTATAGTGGGAGTCCTTTTTACAGCCGTATTCGGATTGCTCGGTGAGCCTTTGGTTGGCATCTATTTAAAGGGCGAGGGAACGAAGGAAGCGATAGCTGCAACAAGCGCATATGCGATAAAGTATATGGATGTAATGCTTTTGGGGCTTATTCCCTTTGGCCTTGTTCAGGTTTATGCCGGCAGTTTAAGAGAGTGCGGCGAGACTATCATCCCCATGCATGCGGGACTGATAGCTGTTGGAACCAACCTCATACTGAACTACATTTTGATCTATGGTAAATTCGGGCTTCCCGCTTTGGGGGTAATAGGTGCTGCTTTGGCAACGGTTATCTCCCGTTATGTGGAACTCCTTATAGTAGCAATCTATGCTCATGCTCATACAA
>JAGACI010000207.1 GCA_017614185.1 Lachnospiraceae bacterium
ATTTGCTTGTAATGGGATGCGCTCTGATATTTACAGGCCATATCCTTTCTGCAGATCACTTTGCACCTATGGGAAACCCGATTATGATGTCGGCAATTCAGTTTGTGGTTGCATCAATAATGGCACTGGCAGGTGCTCTTATATTTGAAACACCGAGCTTTGAAGGAATCCTCTCGGCAGCTCTTCCTATAATATACTGCAGTATTATGTCCGGAGGCGTGGGATATACTCTCCAGATTATCGCGCAAAGATACACAGAGCCTACCGTGGCATCGCTTCTTATGAGTCTTGAGGCTGTATTTGCGGTTCTGGCCGGCGCAATTCTTTTGGGAGAGCGAATGAGCGCAAAAGAACTTATCGGATGCGCAATTATGTTTACCGCAATTATACTGGTACAGCTTCCTGTTAAGACTAAACAAAAAGCCTGAGACGATTGAATTATCTGTCAATTCATGTTAAAATTATCTGAAGGTAGACACATGGAGACAGACTATGAAAGAAAGTATAGCTTTTTTTTCGCCGACAAACTATCTTGATATTGCTGCAGCAATTACTTCCCTGGTTTTGATGATTCTCTATCTTTATAGAAGAGTCTTTTTCACAAAGCAGGGAAATATTTTCCTCACTATGACTATCAGCAATATTGTGATGGCTCTCGGCGCAATGTCTTTCAGAACCCTGCTTACCAAAAACAATCTCCCCGCAGCAGTCAGATATATTCTTTTTATCGTCGATTCTTCACTGGCTGTCTGCTATATTGTGTTCTATTATTTCTATGTCTACGACATTTCCAAAGAAGGTAAAGGCGGAAAGAAGAGTATATGGGCATGGGTTGTCCCGAGTGTCGGAACCCTTGTCCTGCTTGTTATATTCACAACTCCTTTTACCAAATGGTTTGTAAATCTTGATAAGGCCGGCAAGGTAGTTAACGGGCCTTTGTCATTTCTCATTTCTATCCAGGCTTTAATCACCATATTTTTTATTATTCTTATGAATATCACTGCATCCAGGGTTCTTTCGAAGAACCAGAGTGTGGTGCTTTGGGCCATTATCGGATTGATAGGCTTTCTTTTGGCTGCAAAGGCGAAGTATGGGACAACAACGATGGATACCTTCATTAACAGCCTTATTACAATGATTCTCTTTGCTGCTATGGAGAACCCGTCGTTCTATCTGTATGAGAATGGATTTACCTATAACGACAATGCTTTCTATGAACTTACAAGCGGATTCGTTAAAGGAAAAAAGAAGTGGGTTGTTTTTACCGCGTTGGAAGAAAAAGAGCATCTCCAAAGACTCATGCCCAAGGAAGATATCTCGAGGATTATAAATGGCTTCGCAAAGGAAGCCCATCAGAACTTCCCACATGACATGCTTTTCTATCTTGAGGACACGACGTTTGCTCTTTATACCGATGATGATCCGGAAGAAGTGGCAGGAAAGTTCCTCGACGCTTACTTTATCGCAAGCCACAAGGATGATGACAGCGTAGCTCTTAATCCTTATGCCGCATATCTTTCCTTCGAGGATGTTAACAATGCGGATACGTTAAGAAAAGCGAGAGACGTTTTTGCTTCCCGTAAAAAGAGTTCAAACTCAATGGTCAGAGTCAGCAGGATAACCTCCATGGAACTTGACAGAAGAAGGAGAGAACTTGCTGTAATAAAGGCTGTCAAAAACGCAATTGAGAAAAACACAATCCAGGTTTTCTACCAGCCCATAGTCTTTGCAAGAAGCGGAAGAACGGAAGCTGCCGAGGCACTTATAAGAATAAGGGATGCAGATCTTGGCAATATTTCGCCTAAAGAATTCCTGCCTCTTGCTGAGGAAAACGGACTTATCGTTCCTCTTGGCGAGACCGTATTCAGGAAGGTGTGCGAATTCATAAAGACAAGTGATGTAAGGCGTCTGGGCGTTTCATTCATCGAAATCAACATGTCTGTTATTCAGTGCATGCAGTACGACATGGCAGACAGAATTGTAAACATCCTTACCGAATACGATGTCGAGCCCGGTATGATTAACCTTGAAATCAACGACACCACATATAAGACCGACAAAGAACTCATGCTTAGAAACGTCAATAAGCTAAGAAACTTTGGACTCGGTTTCTCTCTTGAGGACTTTGGCGCGGGCTTTTCAAATGCCGAGTACATAACGACTATTCCCGTTACTTTTGTAAATATAGCAATCGAGCTTGTTACGGCTGCAATGGAGGATAGAAACTCTCTTTTAATCCTCAAGAACTATGTAAATCTCATCAAGGATTTAAGATACGGATGTATCGCCAAGGGTGTTGAGAGCGGTGAGATGGTTGAGAGCATGAAGGATATCGGATGTGATGCATTCCAGGGATATTATTATGCGAGAGCCATGAATGAGGATGACTTTATAAGATATATTTTAAAAAGGGATTAATCTATGAAAGCTGTAATTATAAGCTTTGTGGCGGTGGCAATAGCCTTTGTACCACTTATTTATACACTGTTAAAAAGAGAGTACAGGAAGTATTATGTGCCTGCCAAAATGTTTAACAGTGCCGTATTTATCGTAAATCTTAGCGTTATGAGCGTAATCTCCGGCAACAGAGAGGCCTTTACCTATCTGATGCCGGGCTTTTTCTTGTGCTTTGTCGGGGATTTGTTCATGGGCCTTCATAATAAATATGTTAAAAAGAGATACCTGCTTCTTGGAACACTTCTTTTCCTCTTGGGGCATGTTTGCTTTATTTCATACCTTTATACATTATCGGGATTTACACCTTACGACCTTATTCTTCCAGCACTCGGAGTTATCGGAGTACTGGTTTTGAAAAGAATTCCCTCGTTTTTCCTTGGAAAGTTTGCTTATGCAGGTATGATTTATGCCATATTCGTATGCACCATGGCCGGCAAAAGCATTCAGGTTTTGTGGGTAAACCCGGGCCCAAAGGGAATTTGCCTTGCTCTTGGCGGAATCTTTTTCTTAACATCGGATGTTTTGATTGCTCCTTTGTATTTTAAGAAAAAAAGAGCGTGGGCCGTTCACGGACTTAACATCGGAACATATTATCTTGCAATGTTCTTTATTGCAGTAAGTGTGCTGTTTTAAGTTGACTTCCAACTTCAAATAAGGTATTATTTCCTTTGACGTATTAAAGCGTCAAAGGATTTTTTTTAAGCAGATCATGAAAGGATTATTTTAATGAAACAGTTAATGTTAGGTAATACAGCGATTGCCAGAGGTCTGTATGAAGCCGGCATCTGTGTGGCTTCAAGCTACCCCGGAACTCCCAGCACCGAGGTGACTGAGGAAATCGCAAAGTATGATGATGTATATTCCGAGTGGGCTCCCAACGAGAAAGTAGCCATGGAAGTGGCTTTCGGAGCATCACTTGCAGGTAAGAGAAGTTTTTGCGGCATGAAGCATGTAGGTCTTAACGTTGCTGCGGATCCTCTTTTTACCATTTCATATATAGGTGTAAATGCGGGTATGGTCATCCTCGTAGCTGACGATCCCGGAATGCACTCATCACAGAATGAACAGGATTCAAGACATTATGCAAAGGCTTCCAAGGTTCCCATGTTGGAGCCCGCCGATTCTGCAGAGTGCCTTGAGTTTGCAAAACTTGCTTTTGACCTTTCCGAGCAGTTTGACACTCCCGTGTTTATTAAGACCTGTACACGTATCGCTCACTCACAGAGTATCGTTGAGACAGGTGAGAGAGTGGAAAGACCGGTTAAGCCTTACGTTAAGGATATTCCCAAGAACGTAATGATGCCCGGAAATGCCAAGAAGAAGCACCCCATTGTAGAGAAGAGAATGGCTGATCTTGAGGCTTATGCCGAGACTTCACCCATCAACAGAATGGAGATTTCGGGAACCAAACTTGGTATCATCACATCTTCAACAAGCTACCAGTATGTTAAGGAAGTTTACGGAGATGATGTAAGCATCTTAAAACTTGGTATGGTCTGGCCTCTTCCCACAAAGAAGATTAAAGAGTTTGCTTCAAAAGTTGACAAGGTAGTAGTTATAGAGGAACTCGATCCTTTTATCGAGGAATTCTGTAATAAGATTGGTGTAGAAGTTTCCGGTAAGGACGTTCTTCCTCTTATCGATGAGTTTTCACAAAACCTTATTGCAAAGGCAATGGGCGAAGAAGTAGGAGAGGGAATCAAGCTTGATGAGAACATTCCCGTTCGTCCTCCCGTTATGTGTGCGGGCTGCCCTCACAGAGGACTTTTCTATACTCTTTCAAAGAATAAGTGCACAGTTTTGGGTGATATCGGATGTTATACACTTGGAGCCGTAGCACCTTTAAATGCCATGGAAGTAAACGCCTGCATGGGCGCATCCATTACTTCGCTTCACGGCTTTAACAAGGCTCTTGGTGAGGAGAGTGAGAGTAAGACTGTTGCCGTTATCGGTGACTCCACTTTCATGCACTCAGGTATGACAGGCCTTGCAAACGTTGCATACAACCAGAGCAACTCCACCATTATAATAGTAGATAACTCAATAACCGGTATGACAGGACATCAGCAGAATCCTCTTACCGGACTTAACATAAAGGGCGACCCTGCAGGTCATATCGATCTTGAGGCACTCTGTAAGGCCATGGGCTTTAACAGAGTAAGAGTGGTTGATCCTTACGATCTTGCAGAGACAGACAAGGCAGTAAAAGAGGAGCTTGCCGCAAAGGAGCCTTCGGTTATCATCTCAAGACGCCCCTGCGCACTTCTTAAGTACGTTAAGCACAATCCTCCTATTAAGTGTAACGAGGATAAGTGCAAGAGCTGTAAGAGCTGCATGAAGCTTGGATGCCCTGCAATCAGCATGAAGAATAATAAGGCACACATTGATGAGACTTTATGTGTGGGCTGTAACGTATGTAAGCAGCTTTGTCCTTTTGACGCATTGGAGGATAAATAATGACTAAGAATATTATGATTGTTGGTGTTGGCGGTCAGGGTTCCCTCCTTGCCAGCAAATTACTCGGAAGACTGCTTATGAACCAGGGTAACGACGTTAAGGTATCCGAAGTTCACGGAATGAGCCAGAGAGGCGGAAGCGTTGTTACATATGTAAGATACGGAGAAAAGGTTTATTCACCCATTATTGACAAGGGACAGGCTGACTTCATCATTTCCTTTGAGAAGCTTGAAGCTGCAAGATGGACAGAATACCTTAAAAAAGGCGGTAAGATTATCGTCAATACACAGGAAATCGATCCCATGCCCGTTATTATCGGAGCAGCGGAATATCCGTCAAACCTTGTTGAGAAGATGCAGAATGCAGGTGCAGACGTTGATGCTATCGACGCTTTAAGCCTTGCAAACGAAGCCGGCTCATCCAAGGCTGTTAACATTGTACTTATGGGAAGACTGTCCAAGTATTTTGATGCTTCGGAGGAAGACTGGATGGAAGCTTTGGAATCATGTGTTCCCGCCAAGTTTTTGGAGTTAAACAAGAAAGCATTTACACTTGGACGTAATGCCTAGTACCCTTCGGAAAGGAAAAATAATGGGTAAATATTTTCAAAAAGAAATTGAGACGATGCCTTTAGAAGAGCTTAAGGCTCTTCAGAGCGAAAGACTCGTTAAACAGGTAAAAAGAGTATGGGACAATGTACCCTACTACAGGAAGAAGATGGAGGCAGCAGGTGTAACTCCCGATGACATTAAGGGACTTGAGGATTTACATAAGCTACCCTTTATGACCAAGGACGACCTTCGTGACGCTTACCCTTACGGACTTCTTGCCTGTGATAGGAAAGATGTTGTCAGAATCCATTCAACCAGCGGAACCACAGGTAAGAGAGTCGTGGCTTTCTATACCCAGAATGATATAGATTTATGGGATGATTGCTGTGCGAGAGCACTTACGGCAGCAGGTGCCGATGCGGGTGACATTGTTCAGATTTCTTATGGATACGGACTTTTTACAGGCGGAATGGGACTTCACGGAGGTTCCACAAAACTTGGATGTATGACTGTTCCCATTTCATCCGGCAACACTGACAGACAGATTCAGTTTATGACGGATTTGGAGGCTACGGTTCTTTGCTGTACACCTTCTTATGCAGCATATCTTTCAGAGTCAATCAATGAAAAGGGCATGAGAGACAAGATTAAGCTCAAAGCAGGAATCTTTGGTGCTGAGGCCTGGACAGAGGAGATGCGTGCCGAGATTGAGAAGAACCTCGGAATCAAGGCTTATGATATCTATGGACTTACAGAGTTAAGCGGCCCCGGTGTTGCATACGAGTGCGAAGAGCAGAAAGGTATGCACATTAATGAGGACCACTTTATCGCAGAGATTATTAATCCCAAGACAGGTGAAGTATTACCCGATGAAGAGAAGGGTGAGCTTGTTTTCACAAGCCTTACCAAGGAAGCTTTCCCTCTTCTTCGTTACAGAACCAAGGACCTTTGTATCTTGAATAGACAGAAGTGTTCCTGCGGACGTACTTTTGTAAGAATGCACAAACCTATGGGACGAAGCGACGACATGCTCATCATTCGTGGTGTAAACGTGTTCCCTTCACAGATCGAGACAGTGCTCTTAAACGAGGGTATGCCGCCTAACTACCAGATTATTGTAGACAGAGTCAACAATACAGATACCTTTGATATCAACGTTGAGATGACAGAGGATATGTTCTCCGACAGAATGTCCAAGATTTCCGAGAAGGAAGGACATCTTATGGCTGCACTTAAGACTATGCTTGGAATCCAGGCTAAGGTTCACCTTGTTGCACCCAAGACTATCGAGAGAAGTGAAGGCAAAGCTGTCAGAGTAATCGACAAGCGTAAATTATACTAAGGGGGTACGAGTATGGCAGTAAAACAGATTTCTGTATTTATCGAGAACAGAGTTGGCGGACTTGCTGAGGTTACAGACGCACTCGGAAGTGCCAACATCAACATCAGAGCGTTGTCAATCTCCGAGACTTCGGACTTTGGAATTCTTCGCCTTATCGTAGACGATGTTGAGAAAGCCAGAAAGGTTATGAAAGATGGCGGATTCATCTGCCAGGTAACGGATGTCCTTGCAGTTGCAGGTGAAGACAAACCCGGAAGTATTGCAAAGATTGTCGATGCACTTGCAAAGGGCAACATTGATATGGAGTACGCATACGCATTCTTTGCAAAGAGCGCAGAGCTCGCATACATGATTGTGCGAGTTGATGAGGCAGAGATGGACCGTGCAGTAAAGTACCTCACCAACAACGGGGTACAGGTCGTAGACGAGGACACAGTACTCGCACTCTAAGCATAAAATATAGGACCGTCACCAATGACGGTCCTTTTTGTTTGGCTTTTTGCTTAGTTTGCGGTTTTGCGGAGTTTGTTGGCCGTATCGACGATGCGGTTGCAGATTATGTGGTCCGCATTAACTCCGTATTCTTCAACGCGCTCGATAGGAAGCAGTCCGCCGGCCATACAGCTGTGTCCGCCGCCGTTTCCGCCAAGTGCGGTAAGCGTGTCATGAAGTACGTCTCCTACGTCAACTTCGGAAGTCTCGGAACGTCCGGAGAATTTCCAGCCATTGTCACGCTTGGAGTAAACGACTGCGACACGAACCTCCTCAAGTGCAAGAAGGAAGTCTGAAATCATTGCAATCAGTCCTTCGGGACATGAGAAAGGAATGTGAGCAATTCCGATGTCTCCGAAGACCTTGATTGTATTGATGGATGCGCTGAATGCCGTAAGGTCCATGAACTCCATGGTGTTTACGGAAACATTGGTCATGAGTTCATCATCGATAAGAGGATTTAGGTATCCGAACGCTTCGATGTCCTCTGCTTTTACTCCACGGGTAAAGTTGTTGGTGTCCATTTTGATTCCGTAAAGGAGTGCGGTAGCAGTTACCGTGTCAGGAGTGATTCCGTATTCTTTAAAGTAGAGAGTAACCATGGATGCGCAGGCGCCCATGATTCTTACATCTTTGAATTCATAATCGATTGGCTTGATTGTCGGGTGGTGATCCACGCAGGCAATTTCATCTCCTATGAAGTCGGTAACGTTGCCGGCTTCTTTTTGTGTGTCGACGAGAATGATTTTGCTCTCTTCACAAAGACCGGGAACTTCATCCTTTGAATAGATTTCAAGGTTAAAAACGGAAAGGATGCGCTTTGTGCTTAACTTATCTATTTTGCCGTCGTAGCAAAGAATTGTATCGACACCAAAGTGTTTGCAAAGTGTTTTTAGTCCAAGTGCGCTTCCCAAAGCGTCGGGATCAGGGAAATTGTGTGTCTGAACATAAAGGGTCTGGCCTTTATACTTGGAAATAAAATCTTTGAAACTCATTTTTTGCCCTCCATATATGTGCCATATTTGGGTTAAATAACCCTTTCAATTTTAACATACACGGATAAAAAGTTATAGCCTGAAACAATATTTTGACAAAAGGCATATAATTTGCGAAAACAATATCTTTTTGATGAAAAATACAAAATTATCACACAAAATATTGAATAATGGCACCTATGATGCTACAATAATAGGAACAACAACACTTTAATGATTTGTTTCTTTTTTGTATTCGGAGGGTATGTATATGAAAATCAGAGGAAAGATATTGGCTTTGGCGGCTACACCGCTTGTAGTTCTTGGTGTAGTTCTTATTATCTTCTCGATTAATAAAATCAGCAGCATTTGTGCCGATGATACCGAGAAGGGTCTGCACGCAGCCTGCGTAGCACTTCGTGATACTTTGGATGTTCTAGATGGTGAATACTATCTTGACGGTGATATCCTTTATAAAGGTGATTTTGATATCACCAATTCCGAGTATCTTGCAGATAACGTAAAGAACGGAACAACCTATGACATGACAATTTTCTATGGGGATACACGTTATATGACGTCTGTTGTGGGTACTGACGGAAAGAGAGCTCTTTATACCCAGGCGGGAGAGGGTGTCATCAATACCGTTTTAAAGGGCGGTAAAGAGTATTTCTCAGATAATGTCACTGTAGTAGGCCAGCCTTACTATGGATACTATATTCCTTTATATGACGGCTCAGGGGCTGTAATCGGAATGGTTTTTGCCGGTGCACCTCAGGCAACGGTTAAAAGTGAGATTAACTCGGCAGTTCTTTTTATCATCGGTGTGATGGTTATAATCATGGCTATTGCAATGGCTATCCTCTTTGTTCTTACAGGAAGGATTGCAGGTGCAATCAAGACAGGTGCCGAGATTCTTGATGAGGTTTCAACCGGACAGCTTGCTGTTGAGGTTCCCGATTCAATCATAAACAGAACTGATGAAATCGGTGACATGGCCGGTTCCATCAAGTCTCTTAAAGAGAAACTCAGCGATATTGTCGGAAACATCGTTAATATCAGCAAAGATGTGGCTTCTTCATCTACAGAGCTTAATGACAGAAGTGAGAATACCGCAAGACATATGGGACAGGTTGACAAAGCTGTTTCTGAGATTGCAGAGGGAGCTTACAATCAGGCGGAAGAAACACAGAAGTGTACCGAGAATGTTATTCGAATGGGTAACATGATTGAGGATAATGCAGAAGATATCAGAGCCCTTAATGAGAATGCCAAGGCAATCAAAGAAAGAGGCGAAAAGGCTGTTACCGCTCTCAAAGAGCTGGAGACAACCAACGACAGAACGAAGAGTTCCATCGATGTAATTTACGAACAGACCAACACAACCAATACTTCCGCACAGCAGATTAAGGAAGCTACGGCCCTTATTACAAGCATAGCGGAAGAGACCAACCTTCTTTCACTCAATGCTTCAATCGAGGCGGCGAGAGCCGGAGAATCCGGAAGAGGTTTCGCAGTTGTTGCTTCCCAGATTTCCAAACTTGCCGAGCAGTCCAACGAGTCTGCACAGCAGATTGAACAGATTATCACTAACCTCCTTCGCGAGTCATCCAAGTCCGTTGAAACGATGAACGAAGTAATGGAGACAATGAACGAGCAGAATACCCAGCTTAGCAACACATCTGCTGAGGTTATCAAGGTTATCGAGGAAGTCGACAACGCTATTATCGCTATCGACAATGTAGCGAATAAGACCCGTGAAATCAATGATGCAAGAGGCATTGTTATCGATACGATTCAGAATCTTTCTGCTATTGCCGAGGAGAATGCTTCAAGCTCAGAGGAGACCGCATCCAGTGCAAATGAGGTAAGCTCAATTGTTTCGGAGATTGCGGACAATGCGAAGAATCTTAAAGGAAATGCCGACGATCTTGACAAGAACGTTGCTTTCTTCAAATTGTAATACACACCCTCCTTTTTTAAGTGCCCTCCGGTCGTTAATTGGCCGGAGGGTATTTGCTTTGTAAGGACCTGTCTTTTTGACAAAATGTGCCTCTTGGAGTATATTTGAGGGGTATAAAAAAGAGCGCGAGGTGTATATATGCGTATAGTTATAGTGGGCTGCGGAAACGTTGGTGCAACGCTTACAGAGCAGCTTACCGGAGAGGGACACAACGTCACCGTTATCGATGAGAAACAAAGCGTTGTGAACCAGATTACCAATAATTCAGATGTTTTAGGTGTGGTTGGCAACGGAGCAAGCTTCGAAGTACAAAGCGAAGCAGGAGTAAAAGATGCCGACCTTCTTATTGCGGTTACAGGCAAAGATGAGCTTAATCTTCTTTGCTGCCTTATTGCGAAGAAATCCGCGAACTGCCACACAATTGCCAGGGTATCAAACCCTGTATACAGCAGAGAACTTAACTTTATCAAAGATGAGCTTGGCCTTTCCATGGTTATCAATCCCCAGTTTGCGGCAGCACAGGAGATTGCAAGACTTCTCAAATTCCCTTTTGCCGATTCGATTGATACATTTACAAAGGGCAAAGTCGAGCTTATCAAGTTTGAAATAGACCCTTCATCGGAGCTTTGTGATATTCGCCTTAGAGAGATAACAACAAAGCTTCATGCAGAAGGCCTTATCAGTGTCGTTGAAAGAGGAGACGATGTCTTTATCCCCGACGGTAATTTCCTTATTAAAGCCGGAGACAGAGTAACCGTAGCCGGAACCACCAACAAGAACCTGGCATTTTTCAAAAAGATAAAGATGCCCACAGCAAAGGCCAAGACAGCTATGATTGTCGGTGGCGGACAGACGGCTTTCTACCTTGCAACACAGCTTCTTGAGATGGGTGTTAAGGTTACAATTCTTGAAAGAGATCACGCCACATGTGAAGAGCTTAGCGAGAAGCTTCCCGGAGCTGTTATCATTGAAGCCGACGGAACTGACAAGGGCGTTTTGCTTGAAGAGGGACTTGCAGGAACCGAGGCATTTATAGCGCTTACAAACCTTGATGAAGAAAACATCATGCTTTCAATGTATGCGAAGAGCTTAAGCAAAGCAAAGCTTATCGCAAAGGTTCACAGGGTTTCATATGATGAAATTATCGATGACCTTAATATCGGAAGTATTATTTATCCCAAATATATCACTGCGGCTTCAATCGTAAGATACGTAAGAGCAATGCATAACTCGATGGGCAGTAACATTGAGACACTGTATCGCATGAACGACAGCAAGGTTGAGGCTTTGGAGTTTCTTATCAGTGCTGACTGCCCTTTGGTAGGAAAGCCCTTAAGTGAGATCGCTCTTAAAGACAACGTGCTTATCTGCAGTATCAACCACAAGGGAAATATTACAATCCCTCAAGGTTCAAGTGTTATCCAGGTTGGAGATACTGTTGTACTTGTAACAACTTCCACCGGATTCAAAGACATTTGCGATATTATTAAATAATCCTAAAGACAGGATGATGTTATGAACTATTCGATAATCAGATATATCTTAAGCAGCGTTCTGGAGTTTGAGGGCTTTTTCCTCATGCTTCCGTGTATCGTTGCGTGCATTTATAAAGAAAGAGAAGGAATTCCCTTTGCAATCGTAATGGGACTTTGCCTTCTTATCGGTGAAATCGGGCGTCGCATTAAGCCAAAGAGCAAGGTCTTCTATGCAAAGGAAGGCTTTGTTACCGTATCCTTAAGCTGGATACTTCTTGGCCTTGTAGGCGCTGTTCCTTTTGTTATCAATAATGAAATCCCCAACTACCTTGATGCGGTTTTTGAAGTAGTATCCGGTCTTACAACGACCGGAGCAAGTATCTCGAATGATATGGCGGTATTCTCAAGATGCGGACAGTTCTGGAGAATTTTTACCCACTGGATCGGAGGAATGGGAGTTCTTGTTTTGATTCTTGCAATTCTGCCCCTCTCAGGAAGCTACAACATGCATATCATGAGAGCGGAAAGCCCGGGACCTTCAGTCGGAAAGCTTGTTCCAAAGGTAAGAAGCACCGCAGCAATTCTCTATGGAATTTACCTTGTAATCACGTGTATGGAAGTGCTTGCGCTTCTCATTGCAGGCATGCCTTTCTATGATGCGCTGTTGCTTTCGTTTTCAACAGCCGGCACAGGTGGATTCGGACTTTTAAACGACAGCCTTGCAAGCTATCCTTATGCGGTTCAGACGATTATCACCATATTCATGATTTTGTTCGGTGTTAATTTCTCGGCATATTTTGTCATCTTAAGAAGGAACTTTAAGGACTTCTTTAAGAATGAGGAGGTAAGATGGTATTTCATTATCATCTTTGTTTCCGCTATTCTTATAACCTGGAATATCAGGGGCACATTCGGAAGTTTACGAAATGACTTCCACCAGTCTATTCTTCAGGTTGCGACGATTATTACCACAACCGGATTCTCATCGGCTGACTTTAATATCTGGCCCGAGTTTTCAAAGACAATTCTGTTCCTTTTGATGTTGATTGGTGCCTGCGCGGGTTCGACCGGCGGCGGATTCAAGGTAAGCAGAGTTATTGTCATGGTTAAGAGTATCAAGAATGAGCTCGAGACCGCCATGCACCCCAGAAGTGTTAAAAAGATTCATATGGACGGAAAGGCAGTACCCGATAACGTTGTACGCTCAATCAGGGTCTACCTTATCATATATGTAATGCTGTATCTGACGTCTTTTCTTATTGTCAGCCTCGACGGCTATGACTTTACAACGAACTTTACGGCAGTAGCGGCATGCCTTAACAACATAGGTCCCGGTTTATCCCTTGTGGGACCTACCGGCAACTATGCATTTTTCTCAGGACTCTCCAAGGTTGTACTTATCTTTAACATGCTTGCGGGAAGACTTGAATTATTACCTGTTTTTATGCTTTTCCATGCTAAAACCTGGAGAGAATAACAGGAGGTAAAATATGTACGAGACAATAATCAATTATTGTAAAAAACACGGCAACAAGGACTTTGATGAGCTCCCTTTTAATGAGGTTGACAGTCTGGTCCTTTGCCAGTTGTCGTACATGAAAATAGACAATATAGTCCCATCTTTGGATGAGCCCGAAAGGTATGTTTATCTTTCGGATATCTATGCCCACCAGGACTATGACAAACTCTTTATTGATACCCGTTTTGCTGACAACAACAGAGCTCTTTTCGAGGCGATGATGTCCGGAAAGAGATTTAATACCATGCGAATCGCCTTCCACGTTGATTTGATTGTAGAGACTACCGAGACCCAGTTTTCGGCTGTTACATATAAGCTTTCAAACGGGGATTATTACGTGTGCTACCGTGGAACCGACGAGACATTTGTCGGCTGGAAAGAAGACTTTAATATGGCTTTTTCTATGGTTGTGCCATGCCAGGCTTCGGCAAAAGAGTATCTTAGACTTGTTACTGAAAAGATTAAAGGAAACTTTTATATCGGCGGTCACTCCAAGGGCGGTAATCTTGCGGTATATGCGGCTGTAACCTCGCCAATGGAGCTTCGTGACAGAATTATTCATGTTTTTGACCATGACGGCCCGGGATTCAGAGAAGACCTTCTTGCCACATTTGACGGTGAGGGTATTTATGAGAAACTGTCAAAGACCATGCCCCATGATGCGATAGTCGGAATGCTTTTTCAAAATCCCCTGACAGAATATGAGGTTGTTGAGAGCAGAGGCATTAATATACAGCAGCACGACCCCTATAACTGGAGAGTAAAGGGAACTAAGTTTTGCAAGGTTAAAGATATATTTAAAACAAGACAGTTTAAGGACGGTACGGTTAACCGCTGGATTCTTTCCATGGATGATGAGCAACGACATGACTTCGTTGAGGCCCTTTATTCAATAGTGGAAGGGGCACAGGCAAAGACCTTATTGGAATTTGGCGCCAATCTCGGAAAGAGCCTTGAGGGATGTTTTAACGCCTATAAGAACATGGATGAGAAAACCAAGGATGTGCTTAAGGAAACAGCGAACATCATGATTGAAGCACTGAAAAATGAGTTTATGGAAAGCTTCAATGAGATTAAAGAGAATATAATAGAGAGTACCGAAAACTTAAAACAGGAAATCAAAAACAAACAGCTGCCTTCGTAATGAAGACAGCTGTTAATTCATGCAGGAAAAGGGACTTGAACCCTCAAGACATTGCTGTCACACGGACCTGAACCGTGCGCGTCTGCCAATTCCGCCATTCCTGCGAAAAACCCTATATACAATTTTGACCAACCCAAAGGGTTGGTCAAGTGCGCGAGACGGGACTTGAACCCGTACGATTTCAATAATCACTAGATCCTTAGTCTAGCTCGTCTGCCAATTCCGACACTCGCGCGTAACGCATCGCGCAAAAAATATACTACCAAAAAGAGAGGGTGGTGTCAACACTTTTTTTGAGTGTTTTTTTATTGTTTTTTTTGAGCGTTAATGTATACTTTAATTAGTGGCAAAAAGCCATGAGGACAAGGAGGAACGACAATGAAATTGAAGTTTGGTATCAAAGAGGTTGTTGCCATCGGTATCGGTACAGCACTCTTCGTTGCACTTACAGAGGTGCAGATCCCTTTAGGATTCATTCCTAACACATCTTTACAGCCCAGAGCTGCATTGCTCGCATTCATGGCTGCTTTATTCGGCCCCGTTGTAGGCGGCGCTATCGGTCTTATCGGCCACGCACTCGGTGACTTTATGTTCTACGGTTCAATCTGGTGGAGCTGGGTTATTCCCGATGCAGTATTCGGTATTCTTGTAGGTTTATTCATTTCCAAGTTTGCAATCAATGAGGGCGGATTTAATACAAAGAAGATTGTTCTCTTTAACCTCGTTCAGGTTGGTGCAAACCTTATCGCATGGGTTCTCGTAGCACCCGTTCTCGATATCCTTATCTATGCAGAGCCTGCCAACAAGGTATTTGCTCAGGGTATTTGGGCATGCATCGGAAATGTTATTATCGCAGGTATCCTCGGAAGCCTTCTCGGCGCAGGATATTCAGCAATCAAAGGTAAATCTTCAGGCCTTAAGAAAGAAGATTAGTAAGGACTTTAACTTTTTTAATGGAACCTATTATAGAGTTTAAAGATTTTTCATTTAAATATCGTTCCCAGACAGAGCCCACATTAAAACATATCAATCTTACAATCAATAAGGGTGAAAAGGTTTTGATTGTGGGCCCGTCAGGGTCAGGAAAGTCGACACTGGCTCATTGCATTAATGGGCTGGTGCCATTTTCGTATTCGGGAGAAATAACGGGAGAATACTTTGTCGGCGGCAAGAACCCCAAGGATTTGGGCATCTTTGGCCTCTCAAAGATTGTCGGAACAGTTTTGCAGGATACTGACGGGCAGTTCGTCGGGCTGACTGTTGCCGAGGATATCGCCTTTGTACTTGAGAATGACTGCGTAGAACAGTCATCCATGAAGGAAAAGGTTGATGCGCTTGCCGGAAGAGTAGAGGTAACAAAGTTACTTAGAAACGCTCCCTATGAATTGTCAGGAGGACAGAAGCAAAGAGTTTCCATGGCAGGCGTCATGGTTGACGATGTTGATGTTCTTCTTTTTGACGAGCCTTTGGCTAACCTTGATCCCGCCACAGGCAAGACTGCAATCGAACTTATCGATGAGATTTCAAGAGACAGTGAGAGAACCATTCTTATAATCGAGCACCGTCTTGAGGACGCCTTATACAGAAAGGCAGACCGAATAATCGTAATCGGTGACGGTGAGGTTGTCGCAGACACAACACCTGACAAGCTTCTTTGCAGCGAAGTTTTGAATGATGAAGGCATAAGAGAGCCTCTTTACATTACAGCCCTTAAACATGCGGGCTGCGAGATAAAAGAGGATGCTAAACCTGCGCACATTGATACACTGGACGTTACCGGTTATTCCGATAAGGTAAAAAACTGGTTTAAGCAGGTCAAACTGCCTGATAAGAAGGAGAATACAAGAAAGGTTCTTGAAATAAAGAATCTAGACTTTTCATACATTAAGTCAACGCCTGTCCTTAAGAAGGTTGGCTTTGACATCTATGAGGGCGAGATGGTAAGCATCGTTGGCAAGAACGGAGCCGGCAAATCCACCCTTTCAAACATCATCTGTGGCTTTTTAAAGCCGGACAACGGAAGCATTATACTAAACGGAGATGATATTTCACCTTTAAGCATCAAGGAGAGAGGTGAGAGAATCGGCCTCGTAATGCAAAACCCCAACCAGATGATTTCGAAACCCATGATTTATGATGAGGTTGCCTTAGGACTTCTTGTAAGAGGCGTTCCTGAAGAAGAGATTAAAGAAAGAGTCTACGAGACTCTTAAAA
>JAGACI010000208.1 GCA_017614185.1 Lachnospiraceae bacterium
CTGATTTTATCACCCTCTGCGGCCGAATCATTATATTCCCTCATGTACTTAATAAGGTTTTCCATATCGGGAGTACGATAAAGTCTGTATCCAAGGTGATGGGTAAGTTCCTTTGTATCCCCTTCGCCGCCTTGAATATAGTCGTTAACAAGTGAGCATCCGCCAAAATCGCCTTCGATTATTAGTGCCTTGATTCCATGTTTTTCATTTAATATCTCAAATACTTCCCTCTTTGATTGCTGGAACTCACTGTTTCCGTGTGTTGCCTCACCAAGGGCAACGATTCTTACTCCATCAGGGATTTCGATATTCTCGATTCCCGTTACGACCTCATCAAATCCCTCGATTTTGGTCATCTCTCCCGAGGTGCCTTTTCCTGCACCGCATCCTGTAAGCAGGGATACTGCAAGTACCATGCTTCCTAACACTGTCACAAATCTTCTTTTCATTTTTCTACTCCTCTACTGCCAATTTAGCGCAAATCGACAACGCGCTTAGTGTTGATATAAGTCGTAACAAAATAACCACCATAGATAATCACCATTACCAGAAGTGCAAACATAATTCCCGAGCCCATGTTTATAAGGCCGAATGCTCTCAGTCCCTCTCTTACAAAGCCAAGGGCAAAAAGTGCCTGAGCAAGGGCCACCACAAGAGGAAGGGCAAAATTTAACAGAACCTGTGAAAAGAGAGCACGCTTTTGCATGGTGGGCGTAACGCCCATTCTTCCAAGGATCTTAAACTTTCCTGCGGAATCGATTCCGTCCGAGAGAACCTTAAGTGCAATGATTGCTGCGCATGAAAGGACGAAGATTACGCCGATATAAAGAACCAGGAATACCACAAGCACTGTGGTTCCGATACCGGAATCTCTTACTTCGTTTTTGGTCGCAACCATTATGGGGCCGACTTCCTCTACAGCTTTTTGGGGGTCGATTCCAAGGCCGATTTTGACAGCGTCATCATATTTATAGCTTTCGTTTTTATCCTTTGTAACATAGTTTCCGCCAAGGATATATGCATAGTCTTCGAAGTACTCAGGGTTTTCTTCCATAACGTAATCGGGAAGAATTACGTGTGCTCCGTTAGCTCCCATTCCGCTCATTAAGATAAATTCGTCAAGGCATTTCTTCTCGGCAGGATACAAAGTAGTCTCGCCGATTGTAATGGGAGTGCCTGCGGCAAGTGCCTTATCGGCAAACTGCGCATAAAGCTGGAAGTCACAGATTACAAGGTACTCATCGTCCTCAAGCTTAATCTCTTTTCTTCCGTATTCATCCTGTAGTTTGTTGTAATCGCTAAGTGACATGATGCTCTGGGGATAATCCCAGTCAGCCATAATGAAGTTTTCCTTACCCTCCGATATGTAATCGCCAAGGAGTGAACCAAGTGTGATTACGCCCGGGGCTTTGATCATGGGAATCTCCACGTAGTCACTAAAGATTTCGCTGATTTCTACACCGTTTCTTTTTAAAACCTCGGTTGCCTCTTCGCCATCGCATCTAATGCTTACATCAACAGGGGTTCCGCCGTTACCTATTTTTGCATTGATAAAGCTTCTAAGGGAAAAACCTGTTGAAAAGATAACCAGTGAAGCCATAAGCATAAGGCAGATAAGGGCCATTGAAACGGATGATGAATTCACGTTTCCGCAAAACTGTCTTGTTACAAATGAGTTTAAGTTCTTTGAGTAGAACTTCTTAAATCTCTTAATGATGTCAAAGATAAAGCCGGATACTGAAAGGAAGAGAACAAATACAGCCACGAGGCCGCCAAGTAAGCAAAAGATAAACTCTTTCTTCCTCATGTCTCCGCTGAAAAAGCATACTCTTATATCCGCATAGGTTAAAACTGCAAGTGCAATCACAAAGATAATTGCTGAAGCGATACTGCTTTTAAGTACGCTCTTTTCCTGTTTTTTGTCAGCATGAAGAAGGTCCAAAAGCTTATACTTTGAAACCGTGATCGTGTTAAAAATGAGCACTGCGATAAAGATTACCGCATAGTTAACAGCTGTCTTGATAAAAGCTGACATCGAAAAAGTAAAACGGTAAGCCGAAAGGTCTATATCAAACATTTTTGCAACGATTATCGAGAAAAACTGGGAACCAAAGATTCCAAGTGCAATACCTACCGCAAAGGACATCAAACCTACGATACCGGTCTCTGCTACAAGGATCTTTGAAACTTTTCTTCTGCCCATTCCAAGGAGCATATAAAGGCCGAATTCCTTTTTGCGTCGCTTAATAAGAAAGTTGTTGGCGTATACGATAAGAAGTCCAAGTACCAATGCGATAAGCACCGAAACGCCTTCGATAAGGTATACAAGCATCTCTATCACTGAGTTGGTGGATCTCGATATACTCTTCATGGCTCCCTGTCCGTCAAGGGAGTTAAACATGTAAAAGATCGCAACGCCAAGGATTAAGGTTAAAAAGTAAACCGAGTAATCCTTTTTGCTCTTTTTCATATTTCGTAAAGCTATCTTAAATGAGTTCATTGTAATCTCCTCCCAAGACAGCAGATGTTTCAACTATTTTTTCAAAGAAGTCTTTTCTGGGCTTCTCGGGGTCTTTGTTTAATTCTGTGAAAAGCTTACCGTCCTTGATAAAGATGATTCTTGAAGCGTAGCTTGCGGAGAACGCATCGTGAGTTACCATAAGGATTGTTGAGTTAAGCTCAGTGTTTAACTTTACAAGGCTCTCCATAAGTGCTTTGGATGATTTTGAATCAAGAGCACCTGTGGGCTCATCAGCAAGCACAAGGTTAGGGTTTGTTACAACCGCTCTGGCCGCTGCAACCCTTTGCTTTTGTCCACCTGACATCTGGTAGGGGAACTTGGGAAGAACTTCCTCGATATCAAGAGTCTTTGCTACCTTTCCGATTCTTGCTTCGATTTCATCGTTCTTTACATTCTGAATGGAAAGGGCAAGGGCAATGTTTTCAAAAGCCGTCATGTTGTCAAGAAGGTTAAAGTCCTGGAAGATGAATCCAAGCTCATCTCTTCTGAAGGCATCAAGCTTGCTGCCCTTTAAGCCGTTGATGTTCTCTCCGTTTATCAAAACCTTACCGGCTGAGAGCTTGTCGATTGTTGAGATGCAGTTTAAAAGCGTGGTCTTACCGCTTCCCGAAGCTC
>JAGACI010000209.1 GCA_017614185.1 Lachnospiraceae bacterium
AAGGATGTAACCTTTGATGATTTCGGATGCGCAACCTATACGGCCGTAACACCTTTAGGTGACAGAAAGGTCAGTCTTTCAATCCCCGGAATGCAAAACGTATCGAACTCGCTTGCAGCACTTGCACTTGCGGACACATTAAAGATCGGTGATGACATTTCACTTTCCGCCCTTAAGAACTATCACGGAATCGACAGAAGATTTGAATATAAGGGCAAAATCGGCGATGTAACAGTTATCGATGACTATGCTCATCATCCTACAGAGATTAAGGCAACTCTCGGGGCTGCTGAGAAGTACCCCCACAAAGAGCTTTGGGTTGTCTTCCAGCCTCATACCTACACAAGAACCAAAGCCTTCTTTGATGACTTTGCCAATGCGTTAAAAAATGCGGACCACGTTGTTCTTGCAGATATTTATGCCGCAAGAGAGACAGACACACTCGGAATTTCATCTGAAATGCTCGCCGACAGAATAAGAGAACTTGGCGGTGACAGCTACTATTTTAGAAGTTTTGATGAAATAGAAAATTTTTTATTACAAAATTGTACCCCCAACGATATGTTGATAACTATGGGTGCCGGAGATGTGCATAAAATCGGCGAAAACCTGTTGGGAAATAACTAATCCACATTATCCACATTTTTTAAGCCTGTTTTACACCTTAAAGGATGTGGATTATTTTTGCCCAAAATACGCCCAAAATACATATATCATAATTTAATATCCACATTATCCACATTATCCACAATGTCTCGAAACCCTTGATTTTACTGGGTTTTTCGGTATTTTTACTATTCCATTTTCAAATCCTCTATGCTATAATTCAAATCGCTACACATTAAGAGGTCAGGTGACACACACATGAATCAAATCAAGATTTACAAAGACGGCGAGGCTGACTATACCTCCATCTCTAATCTTTTTATAGATGAGTATATGGCCGGCGCCAACGACGCTCAGATAAAGATTTATCTTTATCTTGTCAGAGTGATGAGCTCGCGTCTCCCAACCAGCGTATCCGATATCGCTGACAAATTTAATTACACCGAAAAAGACGTTTTGCGAGCTTTGAAGTACTGGGAGAAGAATTCAATTCTTTCTCTGGACTTCGATGAGAACAAGACCTTGACCGGTATCAGAATGGAGGATCTTATAAACAGGCGCAATAAGATACTCACAATCGTACCCAAGGTTGCCGCTTTACCTATTCCCGAGGTTAAAGAAAGCATTGTTCCCGAAGTACCCGCGAAACCCGCTTACTCATCAGATGATCTTCTTGATTTCAAGAAATCATCGGCCCAGCTCTTATGGGTTGTTGAATCGTACCTTGGCAAACCGCTTACAGCTACAGAGGTTAAATCCATTATCTACATGTCAGAGGAGCTTCACTTCTCCGACGACCTGATTGATTACCTCGTTCAGTACTGTGTAGAGCAGGGTAAAAAGAGCTTCAGGTACATTGAGACCGTAGCCATCAGCTGGGCTGAGGCAGGCATCACAACTCCCAAGCAGGCCAAGAGACAGGCAGCCAAGTTTGACAAATCCGTATACGAGATAATGAATTCTCTTGGAAAGTCAGGATCTCCCACCAATAAGGAGATGGAATTCATCAACAGATGGACCAAGGATTACGGCTTTGGCAATGATGTAATCATCGAAGCCTGTGAGAGAACAGTTCTTGCAACCGATTCACACAGATTCGAATACGCAGACGGAATACTTGGAAGCTGGAACACATCAGGAGTTCGTAAGAAGGACGACATAAACGCTCTTGATGAGATATACCGCAAGAAACGCAACACAACACGCACCGTAACCAGTAACAAATTCACCCAGTATCAACAGAATTCTTATGATTATGATGCTCTTGAGAAGGAGCTTTTGAGTTATCAATAAAGAGGGAAGAATATAAGGGGTACCATCCATGGCGTTAAGTAATTTGCAGTATAACACTATCCTTAGGGAATACGATGAGGCCAGAGACCGCAACCGACGTATTCTCGAGAAAAGACGTGCGGCTATTTACAGAGAATTGGACGGCTATAAGGCCTTAGATGAGGCTGTGGCTTCCACAAGTATGGAATATGGCAGAAAGCTTATGGGCGGAGATTCAGGAGCTCTTTCAGACCTCCATTTCGCCCTGGCTACGCTTAAGGATTCCAAATTACAGCTCCTTAAGGCAGGCGGCTATCCGGAAGATTATCTTTCTCCCGTATATGATTGTCCCGACTGCCAGGATACAGGCTATATTGACGGTCGTAAGTGCCACTGCTTCAAGCAGAGGATGATTAGCATGCTCTACGAGCAGTCCGGCATTAGAGACATGATTGAAGAGAATAACTTTACAACTCTTTCCGAAGAGTTTTATCAGGGTGCCGATTTGGATAATTTCAGAGCGGCCGTTTCGTCGTGTCACGATTTCATCAATCAGTTCCCCGAAGGAGCTCCGAACCTTTTCCTTTACGGAACGGTCGGCACCGGAAAGTCATTTTTATCCGGCTGCATAGCAAAAGAACTTATGGATAAGGGCTATAGTGTGGTATACTTTAGTTCCATACAGCTCTTCGATCTTTTATCCAACTTTGCGTATTCAAAAAAAGACAAGGATTCACTTTACAATCCTTACGAAGACTTGTATAATTGCGATTTGGTGATAATCGATGATTTAGGAACCGAGATCGCCAACAATTTTGTTACATCCAAGCTGTTCCAGTGTCTGAATGAGAGAATGCTTCGAGGTAAGTCCACAATAATCTCCAGCAACCTTGCTTTGGAGGAACTTAAGGAATTCTACTCCGACAGAATCTTCTCAAGGATAACTTCAAAGTTTACCTTCCGTAAACTCACTGGCCCGGATGTAAGGTTACTTTTAAAAAGAAAACTTAACACCAGAAAGTGAGGATCTCTTATGGCAGTTAGGGAAGAGAAGCGAAATCTCGAGACAATTCCCGTTGGCTCCCTCAGACTTATACCTCTTGAAGGATGTAAGCCTTTGGGTGAGAAAATTGACAGTTACCTTGTAAAATGGAGAACAGAAAGAGAGAGCGAACACAAAGACAGCCTGGCATTTTCAGGATATCAGCGTGATTCCTACATCCTTGGAGCAAAGGTTCCCCGTTTCGGAACCGGCGAAGCCAAAGGAACCATTTTGGAATCTGTCAGAGGTACAGACCTTTATCTTTTGGTCGATGTAGCCAACTACTCTCTTACTTATTCCCTCTGCGGACATGAGAACCATATGTCCCCCGACGACCACTATCAGGATTTGAAGCGTATCATCGCTGCCGTTGGTGGTAAAGCTCGTAGAATTACGGTTATTATGCCTTTCCTTTACGAGAGTCGTCAGCATAAGCGTACATCAAGAGAATCACTTGACTGTGCTTTGGCTCTTCAGGAGCTTGTAAATATGGGTGTTGATAACATCATCACATTTGATGCTCACGACCCCAGAGTCCAGAATGCTATACCTCTCCACGGTTTTGAGACGGTACAGCCTGCTTATCAGTTTATCAAAGGTCTTCTTACACACGTTAAGGACCTTCAGCTCGATTCCGACCACATGATGGTTATAAGCCCCGATGAAGGTGGAATGAGCAGAGCAATCTATATCGCCAACGTTCTTGGTCTTGATATGGGTATGTTCTATAAGAGAAGAGATTATACAAAGATTGTCAACGGAAGAAACCCCATTGTCGCTCATGAGTTCCTCGGAACAAGCGTAGAGGGAAAGGACATGATCGTTATCGACGACATGATTTCATCCGGCGACTCAATGCTTGAGGTTTGTGCGGCACTTAAGCAGCGCAAAGCCAATAAGATTTTCGTCTTCACAACTTTCGGTCTTTTCACAAACGGACTTAAGAGATTTGATGAAGCTTACGAAAAAGGAATTATCGACAGAGTTCTCACAACCAACCTGATTTACCAGACTCCCGAACTTTTAAGCAGAGAATGGTACATCAACTGTGATATGAGTAAGTACATCGCTTATCTTATCGATACACTTAACCACGATTCATCAATAAGCGACCTTCTCAATCCCAATGAGAGAATTCAGAGCATCGTTCAAAGATACAAGAACGGTGAACTAGACTAAAACAAAAACAAGGCGTATCGCAGCAATTGCGATACGCCCTTTTTTTATCTTTAGTTAAGTGTAGGTTTGTTGTAGGTTAGGAAAGTGTTTCCGTTTGAGGCAAACCACTCGGAAGCTTCCTGCATTCCCTTCTTTGAAAGCGTTCCCGAAACGGGATCCATTATTACGACGGCCACTTCATTAAAACCTGTGACAAGAACTGCCTCGCCGCTGTCAAGAACCGCCATAACGGGGATGTCTTTGTTAACATAGTACAGTACCGCATCCAAAGGACAACCGGTAAGATCGAGGACATCCGTGTCAACGAGACTGTCTTTGATTATGCTGTAAGGCGTTTTACCGATGGTAAGCTCGGTAGCGGTATTTCTTACTATACCTTCTCTTGCAAGTATCGTATCGAGGCAAACAGACACCGAATTGCCGTTTCCTTCTATCGATGTCGCGGTAATCGTCATAATCTGATTTCTTGTCGACCTGTTGCCCTTTATGAATACATAATCGCCAAGGTCATTTGTAACGACACCGGATTTCTTATACGCCTCATTTACCGCATGAGACGCGCTTGCAAAGATTCCGCTTAATCCTCTCATAGAATAAGCATAATACAGGGTTTCTTCCCTTGTTACCATCTTTACGTTAATATTTCTGTTTCCTTCAAAGATAATCTCCTTGGGATTTCTTACCTGAATGGATTTCTTTGAAGCGGTATTCTTAAACACAATTCCGAAGCATTTCTTTCTTGTCTCGTCATTGTAGCTTGTAACCGAATTGATTCCGCCGCCGGTCTCACTGCTGTTTACTATCTGATCGTCGGTAACGGATTCGTAGTCGTTATCACCCTTCTTTTTAACCCTGTGAAGAGTAATCTGATTACCCTCGATATCGCCCGAGACAACATATATGTCTCCGGGGTTATAGGTCTTTAGAATCGCACCCGCGGTATTTCTAATGTAGACGGCATACATAGGGAAAATCATATTTCCCGATGCATCCTTTACAAGGTCCTCACTGTGGGCGGTACCGTATACCAGATCCTCTCCGATAAATCCGAGAGGGAAAATATAATCACCTTCATTGGCGTCTATTGCGGCAGTCGAGTGAGTCTCAAGATCCATCAAAAGGAGTTCTTCACAGTTATATGCATTCTCTGATGTCTCCCAGACAATCATCTTACCGCTGTCGGAAACGTAGAGAGCATCATCTCCTGTCTGCTCCATCATGATGTCGTAGTTTTTGTTACCTATATCAACAGCGTATGTTGCTCTCTCGAGAATGACAAAGAGTGTGTCCTCTTTGTTTACGTAATGGAGTTTCTCCATTTCATTCATAAGGATATCCGCAGATTTGTCATAAGGGATAAATGCTTCTTCCTCGAGCGTATTCGTTGCTCCGTCATACGAAACAATATTGATTCCAACCTCTCCCTCATGGCGTCCTCTGTTCATGTAGCCATAAACCATGAATCTGACATTGCCTGCCTCATCGACGTTTATAACCTTCATGTCATGACAGTTATAAGTGGTTCTGTCATCCGTCTCGCTTCCGTCATAGAAACTGTAGAGAACGGAGAGCTTGTTATCAGACATGCTGTAGCTGAATAATCGGCCAAAATTCTTGAACACGATTATGTTGCCCGCCTCACTCTCCGTTATGGAGAAATCGGGGTTAATTATGCCCAAATCAAGCCTGTTATTATCAATGACGATTTCATCCGCCTTAAGAATCTGTTCCATGTCCCTTTCGAAGTCCAAAAGGTACATTCTGGTTTCCGAATATCTGACTCTATAATACTCATCGACATGATAGAGGATTGCTTCCTCACCCTCTCCCGTCGTCACATAATATGAAAGTGAGATGGAAGCGGTCGTCGGTGCAATCTGTCTTACCGAAGGTATTGGTTCGGTAATTCTCACAGGTGCCATATCACCCCAGGTAACCTGCGAAAAGCTGCTGTGTATATTGACCTTGGCAAAGCTTGTGTTGTCTCCCGAAGAATTCGATTCAAGATATCTTCTTATGCTCTGTGCTTCGTCCTTGTTAAAGGTCTTAATACTGAAATCTTTTACGTAATCTATACATTCCTTAAGGTGGTAGTCATCCGTCCAGACTATTCTGGTGTAGTATCTTACCACCGTATTTCCGATATCAACAAGAAAGATAAGGCTGTACTCCGTATCTTCCATAATGAGGTCCTTAACAACGTAATCAAACATTACGCCGGTATCCGTGGTATTAAAGTCCGTAACTTCCGTACTCTCAATGAGTCTCTGTCCGGACACGTCACGAACCTCATAGGTTATTCCTCTTATATCACTTCCGAAATCATCGATTTCCACACTTCCCATTCTGTCCGCATTAAGGACAGTCATGGTATTTCTCTCGTAGGCAGGGTTCATGGTATCGGCATAACCGTGGACGCAGTTATACCTTTCCCCGTCGCACACCATGTAAAGCAGGGGAAAAGTCGCCTGCTGCATGTCCTGGGTAAGGTCGGTATTGCCCCTGTTCATGATTTTACTAAGGACAATTATCGCAACTATAAATGTTATTAAAAATACACCGCTCTTAATTAGTAACTGCTTCATACTGCCTATTATAACTCATAAAATATTAAACCTGCATCACGACCCAAGGCGGGTCGCGATACAGGTCTTTTGTTACTGTCTTGCTGATATTCTTGTCAGCGCTCTCGCCAAAGCCGCTCTGGCTCTTGCCTCATCTATATCGGGGTTAGAGCTTCCAAGCCTGTCTTCGGCTCTCTGTTTAGCTGCCTCAGCTCTTTCCACATCGATTTCGTCGGGCCACTCGATGATCTCCGCCAAAATCGTCACCTTGTCCTGAAGGATTTCGGCAAAACCTGAATGAAGAGCCGCAACCTTGTCCTCGTCATCTTTATGGATGTACAAGAGACCCGGTTTCACTATCACCGTCATGGGGATATGGCGCTTATAAATACCAATCTCACCCTCGGTGGTATTGAATTCCAGCATATTCACCGCATCATCTTCATAGAAGACCCGGTCCGGAGTAACAATCCGTAAAGTAAACTTGTTATCTTCAGCCATAGGTTATCCTTCCTACTTTACCTTTGCCAAAACATCGTCTATGCTGCCGCAGTTAAGGAAGTAACTCTCGGGAATATCATCATGCTTACCTTCAAGAATCTCCTTGAATCCACGGATGGTCTCACTGATAGGTACATACTTACCGTCAAGACCTGTGAACTGTCCTGCAACGAAGAAAGGCTGTGACAGGAATCTCTGAACCTTACGTGCTCTTGATACAACGAGCTTGTCTTCCTCGGAAAGCTCATCCATACCAAGGATGGAGATGATATCCTGTAACTCTTTATATCTCTGAAGTATCTCCTGAACTCCACGGGCAACTTTGTAGTGCTCTTCACCAAGTACTCTGGGATCGAGGATTCTTGATGTGGACTCAAGAGGGTCAACTGCAGGATAAATACCAAGCTCTACGATGGAACGTGAAAGAACCGTTGTGGCATCGAGGTGAGCGAAGGTTGTTGCAGGTGCGGGGTCAGTAAGGTCATCCGCAGGAACGTATACAGCCTGAACGGAAGTGATTGAACCGTTCTTGGTGGATGTGATTCTCTCCTGGAGAGCACCCATCTCTGTCTGCAATGTGGGCTGGTAACCTACTGCAGAAGGCATACGTCCAAGCAAAGCTGAAACCTCTGAACCTGCCTGTGTAAATCTGAAAATGTTATCAATGAATAAAAGTACGTCCTTACCACCCTTATCACGGAAGTACTCAGCCATTGTAAGTCCTGTAAGACCTACTCTCATACGTGCTCCCGGGGGCTCGTTCATCTGACCGAAGACCATGGTGGTCTTGTCGATAACGCCGGACTCCTTCATTTCGTAGTAAAGGTCGTTACCCTCACGGGTACGCTCGCCAACGCCGGTGAATACGGAATATCCGCCGTGCTCTGTAGCGATGTTTCTGATAAGCTCCTGAATAAGAACTGTTTTACCTACACCTGCACCACCGAAAAGTCCGATCTTACCACCCTTCTGATAAGGGCAGAGAAGGTCAACGACTTTGATACCTGTCTCAAGAAGTTCAGCCTGTGTGGACTGTTCTTCGAAAGCAGGTGCCTGTCTGTGGATAGGCTCATAGTAAACTTCTGTGGGAGCAGGCTTATTGTCTATGGGCTGACCCAAAACATTAAACAAACGTCCGAGTGTGTTCTCACCTACCGGAACGGTAATGGGAGCACCTGTAGCAATAGCTTCCATACCTCTTACCAGGCCGTCTGTACTGCCCATCGCAATACATCTTACGGTGTCATCACCCAGGTGCTGGGCAACTTCAACCACAAGCTCGCCTCCGTCTCTGGTAGGAATTTTGATTGCTTCGTTAATCTCGGGAAGATTGCCATCCCCAAATTTGATGTCCAAAACGGCACCGATAATCTGGGTGACTTTTCCTTTGTTTCCTCCTGCCATTTTTTCCTCCTAATTGTATTAGCTGATAGCTTCCGCTCCAGCGATAATCTCAGTTAATTCCTGTGTAATTGATCCCTGACGGGCTCTGTTGTACATGAGAGTCAGGTGGTCAATCATTTCCTCAGCATTGTTGGTGGCAGAATCCATCGCCTGCATTCTGGCACCGTTCTCACTGGCTACAGCCTCCACAAGTGCACCGTAGATGATACTTGTCACGTACTTGGGAATAAGTAAATCCAAGGCCTCCTCATCAGCGGGTTCAAAGCACATAAGCGCTTTGTCGTCAGCTGTTTCGGGTTCTTCTTCATTTACTTCTATCTCAACCGGTAACAGTTTCAAAAGGGTCGGCTCGTGACTGACTGTATTCTTGAAATGGGTGTACGCCAGATAAATCTCTCCGATTTCATCCTTCTCGAACAAATCCAATAAGCTGTTAGCCATCTTCATTGCGTCAACATAGGTGGGAGCTTCTATAATGTCCGTATCCACGCTTACCACTTCGTAACCTTTCTTTCTGAGTGCTTCTGCGCCTCTCTTACCGATGGCGTACACTTTAAGGTTCTCCTTGGGTAAATCGCTTCCTAAAATAAGCTTTACCATGTTGGAATTATAGCCGCCTGCCAGGCCTCTGTTTGAAGTTATCAAAATCAGGGCTTTGTTTACCGACGAACCCTTGCTCAAATATCTGTGATTAATGTTGCCCGCCTTGGCTAAGATACTTTTTACGGTAGTGTACATTGTCTCAAAATAGGCATGTGACTTCTCCGCAGTACCTTTGGCCTTTTGCAACTTAACGGTTGAAACGAGCTTCATGGCCTTAGTGATCTGCTGGGTGCTGGTAATACTTGTTCTACGTCTTTTTATATCTCGCATTGACGCCATAGTGTCTACCTCCAAGCTTTAGCAAATCTTACTTAAACAAGCCTTTAAACTCAGTGAGTGCTTTCTTTAATTTCTCCTCTGTTGCATCTGAGATAACCTTCTCATCAGCAATTGAATTAGGAACCTCGGGATATCTTGAATCGAGGAACTCGAAGAATTCCTTCTCGAATCTTGTGATATCCTCTACCGGAACATCCAGGAGATATTTATTGGTAACAGCGTAGATAATGATTACCTGATACTGAACAGGCATGGGATTATACTGAGGCTGTTTCAATACTTCTTTGATTCTTTCACCCTGAGCAAGCTTCTCCTTTGTGTCGGCATCAAGGTCTGAACCGAACTGTGCAAAGGAAGCAAGTTCTCTGTACTGAGCAAGCTCAACACGGATAGGAGCCGCAATCTTCTTCATAGCTTTAATCTGAGCTGCGCCACCTACACGGGATACGGAAAGTCCGGCATTGATAGCGGGACGGAATCCGGCGTTGAACATCTCTGTCTCAAGGTAAATCTGACCGTCGGTGATTGAGATAACGTTGGTAGGGATGTAAGCTGATACGTCGCCTGCCTGTGTCTCAATGATGGGAAGGGCTGTGAGGGAACCTCCGCCGTATTCCTCGCTCATTCTTGCTGCTCTCTCAAGAAGTCTTGAGTGCAGATAGAATACATCACCGGGGTAAGCTTCACGTCCGGGTGGACGTCTAAGGAGCAAGGAGAGTGTACGGTATGCGGTAGCATGCTTACTCAAATCATCATAGAGAACGAGTACGTCCTCTCCGTTCTCCATCCACTCCTCACCGATTGCACAACCGGAGTAAGGAGCAATGTACTGTAAGGGAGCCATCTCACTGGCAGTTGAAGCTACAACGGTTGTATAAGCCATTGCACCGTACTCTTCAAGAGTCTTAACAATGGAAGCAACTGTGGAAGCCTTCTGTCCGATAGCAACGTAAATA
>JAGACI010000028.1 GCA_017614185.1 Lachnospiraceae bacterium
GATAAGAAAAAGAAAAACGGCGACAATCTTCTTATAATCGGTGGCAGCCTTCTTGTTGTAGGAGCACTTATTTACCTTACGATGGGATTTCTCAATTATCACAGAGCGGATGTTATCTACGATGACTTTGAAGAGCTTCTTTTGGAGGATGAAAGCATCGAAGAGCTGACTGAAGAGGAAGTGGATGCAGGCCTTAGAGATGAGGTAATCCTAAAGAGGCTTAATGTCTTAAAGGAGAGCTATCCCGACCTTATCGGCTATATTTTGATACCGGGAACCAGAATAAGCTATCCTATCGTTCAGGGTGAGGATGACGAGTATTATCTTCACCATGCATACAACGGGGAGAACAATAATTCCGGTGCCATTTTCCTTACTGCTTATAACAACATTAATTTCAGCGAAATCTATCAGATTCTATACGGTCACAACATGCGTATAGGAACGATGTTTGGCGGACTTCACAAGTATGAACAGGAGGAAGATTATCTTAAGGAGCACCCGAGAGTTTATATTTATACTCTCGATGATGTGAAGAAATACGATATTTTCTCATACTATAACGTGGACGCCGAGGATGAAATTTACAACATCTTTTACCAGAATATCGAGGATTTTAAGCCCGTATTTGAAAAAATGGTGGCGCGTTCTGCAGTCAAGACGGACGTCAATCCCGAGTACAGTCAGGGTATTCTCACACTCTCAACCTGTAACGGATCCACGGGTCGAAGATTCGTTGTTCATGCCGCAAGGGTATGGGAATAATACAAAAGATGCCAAGATTTTTCAAAAAATGACATGAATAACAATACGAATTCTCTTTTGGGCTTCATATAATTTATGTAGAACCATAAATATGTATGTTCACAGAGGAGGATAAGTAGATGCAATACGGTCATTTCGACAATGACAGGCGTGAGTACGTGATTGACAGGGTTGATTTGCCCACTTCATGGACCAACTATTTAGGCGTTGAGGACACCTGCGCAGTTGTTAACCATACCGCAGGCGGATATATGTTTTATAAGAGCCCGGAATTCCACAGAATAACAAGATTCCGCGGCAATGCGATTCCTATGGATCGCCCCGGACACTATGTATACTTAAGAGACAGAGCGGACGGCGATTATTGGACAATCTCATGGCAGCCTGTCGGCAAGAGCCTTGATGAGGCGAAATATACCTGCCGTCACGGTATGTCCTATTCTATATATGAATGTGACTACAAGGGAATTAAAGCAAGTCAGAAGCTTTGTATTCCTCTTGGCGAAGCTGTAGAGCTTTGGGATGTCACTCTCGAGAACAAGTCAGACAAAGAAAGAACTTTGGATGTCTTCTCTTACTGTGAATTCTCATATCATTCAATCAACATCGACAATCAGAACTTCCAGATGAGCTTATACTGTGCCGGTTCTTCTTATGAAAACGGCATTATTGAGCATGATCTTTTCTATGAACCCGACGGTTATCAGTTCTTTACTTCAAACTTTGAGCCCGATGGATTCGACTGCTTAAGAGACTCCTTCATCGGTTTGTATCACACAGAGGATAACCCGATTGCTGTTATTAACGGCAAGTGCTCAGGCTCTTTTGAAAAAGGCAATAACCACTGCGGAACACTTACAAAGGCATTCACGCTTAAACCCGGTGAGAAGGTAAGATTCGTATTTATGCTCGGCGAAGGAAACCGTAAGGAAGGCGAGAGAATCAGAGCCAAATTCAGCGATCTTGCAGCAGTTGACAAGGCATATGCTGACCTTAAGGCTTTCTGGGAGAACAAGTGCAACAAGCTTCAGATTAAGACTCCCAACGAAGGTATGAATACCCTCATCAATACATGGACTCTTTATCAGTCAGAGATTAACGTTATGTTCTCACGTTTCGCTTCATTCATCGAAGTAGGCGGAAGAACAGGACTTGGATACAGAGATACCGCACAGGATGCGATGACCATCCCTCATTCCAATCCTGCCAAGTGTAAACAGCGTCTCGTTGAGCTTATGAGAGGTCTTACCACAACAGGTTACGGACTTCACCTCTTCGATCCCGCATGGTTTGAGGAAGGAAACGATGAGGAAGAGTTCGACTCACCTACAGTTATTCCTACAGCCAAGTCTGACAGAGTTCACAGCTTAAAGCATGCCTGCGCAGACGATGCATTATGGCTTGTTACAAGCGTTGTTCACTATGTTCGTGAAACAGGTGAATACGACTTTATCGATAAGGAAATCAGCTACTGTGACGGCGGAAGAGGAAGCGTTTACGAGCATCTTACCAAGATTCTTGATTTCTCAACCGAACAGGTTGGTGCAACCGGAATCTGTAAGGGACTTCGTGCAGACTGGAACGACTGCTTAAATCTTGGCGGCGGCGAGTCAGCAATGGTTTCATTCCTTCACTACTGGGCACTCGATAACTTCATCGACCTTGCAAAATATCTAGGAAGAGATGCAGATGTCGAGAAGTACACTAAGATTGCCGAGAAGGTTAAAAAGGTTTGTGACGACGTCTTATGGGACGGCGAATGGTATATCAGAGGTATCACCAAGAACGGTAAAAAGATTGGTACCAAGACCGACAAGGAAGGCAAGATTCACCTTGAGTCAAACGCTTGGGCAGTACTTTCAGGTGCATCGGACGGAGAGAAGGCTATCAAGGCACTCGACAGCATCCATAAGCACCTTGCTACTCCCTGGGGAATCATGCTTAATGCTCCTTCCTACACGATTCCCGATTCCGACATAGGCTTTATTACAAGAGTTTATCCCGGACTTAAAGAGAACGGTTCAATCTTCTCACATCCCAATCCCTGGGTTTGGGCTGCAGAGTGTAAGATGGGCCGTGGCGATATGGCAATGGAATACTACAATTCACTTTGCCCTTACTACCAGAACGACAAGATTGAGACACGTCAGGCTGAGCCTTATTCATACTGCCAGTTTATCTCAGGCGTAGATCATTCAACCTACGGACGCGCTCACCATCCTTTCATGACAGGTTCAGGCGGCTGGTCATATTTCTCCGCTACAGAGTGGATGCTTGGTGTTAAGCCTCAGCTTGACAGCCTTCAGATCGACCCTTGTATCCCTGCAGACTGGAAGGAATTCTCTGTTAAGAGAGTATGGAGAAACGCTGAATTCGACATTGAGGTAACTAACCCTGACGGTGTTATGAAGGGTGTAAAAGAGTTATACTTAAATGGGGAAAAGGTTGATAAGATATTGCCCCAGAAGGAGAATAGCGTAAACAGCGTAAAGGTTGTTATGGGCTAGAAAGGTATGAGTATGATTAAATTTGGAACAGGCGGCTGGAGAGCCGTAATCGGAGACGAGTTTATTAAGAGTAACATACAGCTCCTTGCCAAGGCGATGTGCAAGAAAATGAAACAGGAGGGTGTTGAGGACAAAGGCGTGGTTTTGGGCTACGACAGACGTTTCCTTTCAAAGGAAGCAATGCAGTGGTGCGCCATGGTTTTTGCCAAGGAAGGAATCAAATCCTACCTTGTTAACAAGTCATCACCGACTCCTCTTATCATGTTTTACACAATGAAGCATGATTTCCCCTACGGCATGATGATTACTGCAAGTCATAACCCTTCTCTTTATAACGGCATTAAGGTATTTACCGCCGGCGGAAGAGATGCGGACGAGTATCAGACTGCTGAGATTGAGAGCTTTATCAATGCGACCTCACAGGACGAAGTCGAGGAGATGGAGTACGCCGAAGGTAAGAAGCAGGGCTTAATAAATGAGATATATCCTTTAAACGAATACCTTGACAACATACTTGCTTCAATAAATGTACAGGCAATCAAAGATGCAAATCTTAAGGTTTGTATAGATCCGTTATACGGCGTCTCGGAAACCTCCCTTTCGACAATCCTCTATACGGGACGTTGTGAGGTTATCAAGATTCACGATAACCATGATACTTTGTTCGGACGTAAGCTTCCGGCACCCAGCGCCGATACTCTTCGTGACCTTCAAAACAAAGTACTCGACACGGAGAGTAACATCGGCTTGGCAACAGACGGAGACGCTGACCGAATCGGTGTTATCGACGATACAGGAAGATTCCTTCATCCGAACGATATCCTCGTTTTGCTTTACTACTACCTTGTAAAGTTCAAAGGCTGGAAGGGCCCTGTAGTCAGAAATATAGCAACCACACACATGCTTGATAAGGTTGCTGAGAAGTTTGGTGAGAAGTGCTATGAAGTTCCTGTAGGATTCAAGCACATTTCGGCCAAGATGAACGAAGTAGATGCCGTAATCGGCGGTGAGTCCTCGGGCGGTCTTACCGTAAGAGGTCACATCAAAGGTAAAGACGGTGTTTACGCCGCGGCACTTCTTGTTGAGATGGTAGCTGTCACCGGTAAGAACATCTCCGAAATCTATAAGGATATCGAGGATGAATGCGGACAGATCTTCATGGAAGAGAGAGGCTACAAGTTCAACGAAGCCAAGAAAGCAGAAATCTTCAAAATCCTCATGGAAGAGAAGAAACTTCCCGAACTTCCTTACATCATCGACCATGTTTCTTACCTCGATGGATGTAAAGTATACCTTCGTAACGGAGGCTGGGTAGTAGCGAGATTCTCCGGAACCGAGCCACTCCTTCGTATCTTCTGTGAAATGGGAACACTGAAAGAGGCGAAGACTGTTGCTGATATTTTCGAGGAATATCTGGGATTAGGAAAGTAGGGCAGCCAGAATATCCTAAAATAATAAACCGAGAATGTATATGTCTCGTATGGGAACATATACTTCTCGGTTTTAGTGCTTTACAGCATACAGGCTGCCCCACTTTCCGTAACTTGCACCTATATCTTTAACCGAGTAAAATTGTAGTATGAAGTTTCCATTCC
>JAGACI010000210.1 GCA_017614185.1 Lachnospiraceae bacterium
CCATAAACTGGGAGTAGAGGTTACAAAGGACAATCTCGAGCAGTTTAACAACTATAAGAATTTAAACCATCAGGTTGTAAAGAGTGTTTCGGATGTTGTAAACGAACTTCCCAACGCTTTTGAATCTCTGGTTAAAGCGGGCGAGCCGGACAAAGCTGTCGCTTTGTTTGACGCTGTAATAAATACCGTAATATCCGGGGAAGAAGTTCCTTTAGGAGGAAGCGTAATCCCCAAAGCGCCCATGGAGCAAACAGAAGAGGGTGCGGTTATCTCTAGTGCGGTTAATCCTGAAACTGCGGGTGAAGAAGTAACGCTTACTGATGGCAGTAAGACAGTGACGCCCGAACAGAACATTGTTAAAGACGAGTTTATTCCTGCAGCAAAGGGGAATGAAAATGTCACTAGTCCTGTCACCTTGGAGCAGGCCGGAAGTGAAGTTAAGTCAGAGGGTGTACCAAAGGATAATCCCGAAGCGGTTACAACCTTAAATACTGTCAATACTCCGGAGAATAAAGCACAGATAGAAGCCGAACTTATACGAATGTATACCGAGGCCAAAACACCGGAAGATAAGGCAGCTTTATTTGCGGACAAGGAATTTCAGAACCTCTTTAAAGAGGCTTTGGTAAACAAGTGGACGATTACACCTGAAGAGGTGATGAACAAAGAAAATGTCGAAGCCTTATACCAAAGACTTCGAAGCGGTTTAAGCCGACTTGAACAAAGCGCAAACGAGACTGCGGGACCGACATCCCCGATAACGCAGGCAGTATCAAACTTAAACAACAATATTGATTTCATGAATCAGCTGAATCAGATGTATACCTATATTCAGCTGCCTCTTAAGATGCAAAACGGCGAGCAGCACGGCGAGCTTTTTGTCTATACCAACAAACATTCACTTGCGTCAAAGGATGGAAGCGTAAGCGCTTTTCTTCATCTTGATATGGACAATCTGGGTCCCGTTGACTGTTATGTCACAATGAAGGATTCAAAGGTAAATACAAACTTTAAGTTAAAGGATGAGGAGACCCTGGATTTTATCGAGGCTCATATGCACATCCTTAATGACAGACTTGAAAAGAGGGGATATTCCCTTAATTCAAAGTGTAATCTTTTAAGTGAAGAAACAAGCGGAATGGAAGAAATACTTAAGACTGATAATCTTAAGGTATTCGGCGGACACCATTCCTTTGATGTGAGGACCTGATTATGGCCGAAAAGGAAAAAGTCAAACAGGCCGTAGCGCTTGAATATGATCCGACAGATGACGCCCCCAGAGTCGTAGCCTCAGGTAAGGGCGCTCTTGCTGAGCGTATTATTTCTGAAGCCAAGAAGGCAGATGTTCCCGTCCACAAAGACGATAAGCTGGCAGACACTTTATCAAAGCTTGAAATCGGAGATATGATTCCTCCCGAGCTTTATGAGGTCGTTGCGGAAATCCTTCTCTTTGTCGACCATATGGATAAGATTAAGAATAAGCTTACAAAGTTAAATCAGTAGTAAATGAACAAGAAAGAACTTGGGTTTAGCGGAGAAGATAAGGCATGTAGTTTTCTCCTTTCAAACAAAATAAAGATCCTTGATAGAAATTACAGATTTCATAAGGCAGGGGAAATAGACCTGATCGGAAGAGACGGCGAGTACCTTGTCTTTTTTGAGGTTAAACTTCGAACGGGGAAATCCAAAGGAAGCGCATCGGAAGCGGTTACATTTTCAAAGCAAAGACAAATCTGCAAGGTTGCGTCATATTATATGTATGAGCATAAGTTTAAGAGCGATACTCCGGTCAGATTTGATGTCATCGCAATAGACGGTGAAGAAATAAACTGGCTCAAAAATGCATTTGATTACGTGGGGTGAAACATGATCAGTAAGGAAAGCAAAATCAAAGAAGCATACAATACGCCTGTAGGACGCGATATTATATCCAAAATCCTTATGCAGGCCAATATAAAGGATAAATATGTAAAGGGCGGCTTAATCGGCAATATGAAGCTAAAAACCCTTGTAAAACTAAGCAGGGGAAAGGTGAGCGAAGGATTCATAAACACTTTCGTTGATTTGCTTAATAAGGATTCCGATTACAGTGCACCAAAAGACGGTGAAATAACCCGTAAATGGTGGAAGGAAGCCGTATTCTATCAGATTTATCCAAGAAGCTTTAACGATTCAAACGGTGACGGAATCGGAGACCTTAGAGGAATAATAGAGAAACTTGATTATATTAAGGATCTGGGAGTGGATGCGATCTGGCTTTCGCCGATTTATGATTCTCCCAATGACGATAACGGTTACGACATCAGGGACTATCGAAAGATAATGACCGAGTTCGGAACCATGGAGGATTTTGACGAACTTCTTAAAGGAATCCATGACAGAGGCATGAGATTAATCATGGACCTTGTTGTAAACCATACATCAGACGAACATGAATGGTTTAAGGATGCTCTTTCAAATCCCGACAGTCCATACAGAAAGTATTATTTCTTTAGAGAAGGTGAAAAAGATAAGGCTCCTAACAACTGGACATCATTTTTCTCGGGACCTGCATGGAATTATTACGATGACAGAAAACTTTGGGCGCTTCATCTTTTTTCCAAAAAGCAGATGGATTTAAACTGGGAATGTGATGAGATGAGAGCCGATGTTGTCGACATGATTAAGTTCTGGCTTAAAAAGGGCGTCGACGGCTTCAGAATGGATGTAATCAACTACATTTCAAAGGCTGAAGGCCTTCCCGATGGAGACA
>JAGACI010000029.1 GCA_017614185.1 Lachnospiraceae bacterium
CACTTAAAGGTTTAGAGCGCCCTGACAGCGTGCTTAAGCCTGACGACTTTGCGGCCAAAAAGATTAACTGGAATCCAAAGAGTGAAAATCTGGTTACCATGGCAGCAGAACTTAACCTCTTGCCTGAAAGTTTTGTATTCGTCGATGACAATCCTGCCGAGAGACAGATTGTAAGAGATCAGGTCGAAGGCTGCAGAGTTCCTGAAGTTACTGAGCCTGAAAGATACGCATATATTTTAGACAGAAGCGGATACTTTGATCCCGCGGCATTATCATCTGATGATATCAAGAGAGCTGAGATGTATGCTCTTAATGCCAAGAGACTTGAAGCGCAGGCAAGCTTTGCAGACTACGGTGAATACCTTAAGTCACTTGAAATGACTGCAGAGATCGGTGCCTTCAAGGATATCTACATGTCCCGTATCGCGCAGCTTACCAATAAGAGTAACCAGTTTAACTTAACAACGAAGCGCTGTACCGAAACCGAAATTGAAAACATGGCCAAAGACGACGGTTTCGTTACCCTCTACGGAAAGTTAATCGACAAGTTTGGCGATAACGGTGTCGTAAGCGTGGTAGCCGGTGAAGTGGACGGCGATAAGCTAAATCTTATTCTCTGGCTTATGAGCTGCAGGGTTTTAAAAAGGGATATGGAAAACGCAATGCTTGATGAGCTTGTAAAGGCAGCAAAGGCTAAAGGCATTAAGGAACTTAGAGGTTTCTACTATCCGACTCTTAAAAACAAGATGGTAAAAGACTTCTATGAAACCATGGGCTTTACCCTCATTTCGGAAGATGCCGAAGGCAACAAGTCATATAAGCTTGACGTTTCCGGATATGAAAACACAAACAAGTACATATTAATATAGAAGAAAGGGATTCAAATTTATGACAAGAGAAGAAGTTTTTGATAGAGTTACAGAGGTTTTCAGGGATGTTTTTGATGATGATTCAATAACACTTACCGATGAGACAACCGCAAACGACATCGAGGGCTGGGATTCTTTGGAGCATGTAAGCCTTATGATGTCTATCGGAACCGAGTTTGGAATAAAGATTCCCATTAATAAGGTGGCATCTTTGGAAAACGTAGGCCAGATGGTAGATTTTATCCTCGAAACAGTAGGGTAGAAATTGCCATAGACGGCTGACTATGGTAGAATACAAATTGTATAGTCAATTCTCGATTTTTGGAGGAAAAGCATGACAGCGGTATCGATATGCATAATCGGTAAAAATGAGGAAAGCCACGTTGAGAGGCTTTTTAAATCTATTGAGAAATCCTTTAAGGATTATCCTCATGAGGTTTTATTTGTCGATACCGGCTCTGAGGACGATACAGTTAAGATAGCTGAGAAGTACGCTGACAAGGTTTTAAATTTCGAGTGGATTCATGATTTCAGTGCCGCAAGAAACTTTGCCATGGAGAACGCTTCAAACGACGCTGTATTTTTCCTCGATTGCGATGAAGAAATTACCTATATTAATATAGAAGATTTTGGCAAGGCGGTAAGCGATTGCATCGAAGGCGTCGGAATGGTGAGAGTACGTAACTGCTATGTGCTTCTCGGAGCCGAGGATGCTTATACCGAGAAACGTGCAAGAATCTGCAATCGAAACAACCATCGCTTTGAAGGCAAGATTGGTGAGAGAATCATAAGAAAGAAAGAGTCTCTCCCTGTAGACTACTACGATGTGGATGTGACCATAACACATTATGGGTTCCTTAGTATCGAAGAAGGAAGCCTTATGAGGGTTGAAAGGAATCTTCCTTTGCTTCTTAAAGCAGTTGAAGAACAAGATGTGGTAAAAGACACCGCCCTTTACTTTATGCTTGGCCAGCACTACGCACTCCTTGGTGAAACCGAGGAGGCGTCCAGATATATGAAAAAGGGAATGGACGAGACCGAAGATGATGATGAGAGCAACAAGCTTTTGATGGCTCTCGGATTCGGATACACGCTTTTACATATGAACAATCACTCCGATGCCATAGAACTTGTGGCACTAAGCGATCAGTATAAGGACTCTGGAGATTTCTCCTGCCTTATGGGAATCGTTTATCAGCGAAACGGAATGATTGACAAGGCCATGGATGCTTTCGAGGCTGCAAGAATGTCGGCGGAAGTTATCGTAGAGGGCGCCAACACATTTATCCCCTGCTACAACATGGCATGCATACATGAACTTTACGGAGAAACCGACGAGGCGATGGAGCTTTACGAGCTTTGTGAAGGATACGGCCCCGCCGAAGAAAGACTGGCAGAACTTGAAGCGGATGTTTGATTAGGCTTAACGGAGGACGTATGGATTACGACATTCTGGAGCTTGCACCCATAGTTGCACAACTTGTTGAAAAATATAACGCCTCCGGCAAAGGAAGCGCCGGCAAGGGTGAGACTGAACAGTTCATGGGAGCTATCGCGTTTTGCATCGATGAAGTTATGAAAAACGGAGCTGCCGTAGAAATTGCTGCCGAAAATATGTCAGCCGCCCAGTCCTACGTTGACGGCCTTAAGATGGTTGTGTCCAAGCTTAAAGAAACAGCTGCAGCGTACAATGCCGAGATGGCAAATTTTAACCACTACGGCAACAAGAACCTTTGCAACACGTTTACCAAAGAGATTCGTCCTTTTTTTGAAAAATACGATCCCGTCTTTAATCCGCAGTGTAACGTCGTGAATCTTGGTTACCCGCTCCTTGTTGATCTTTCAGACTACAAGGGCGTCGACAGGATAGCCGAGTATCTAAGACTTCTTTCCATGGAGCAGACGTTCCTTCGCTCCATGCCCGCAACTTATGTGGAGACTGCGGCAGCTGCATACAGCGATAAGCCTGAGGATATCAAAGAAAACCTTTTGGGAGTAGTCATAAGAGACATATCGATTCACGCTCTTTGCGCAAAGCCAATCAACAAGCCGGAACTTACAGATGCAGATCTTAGAAAGTCAAAACTTTTGGCCAAGCAGGACGGCCCCAAGAAATGTACGGACAGTATTTTGATGGTTTTAAATCTTCTTATTAAAAGATGCTTTGGGGATGAAACCGATTTTGTCGCATATGTAACACCTGCCATTGAGAGTACCTTAAAGGAATTGATGGCATAGAAAATTATTTGTTGACGAAGACCTAAATCCATGTTATATTATCTTAGCGAGATGAGATTTAGGTCTTTTTTTTATGCTTAAAATTCAGAAGCAAATAAGACATTTTTTCTATAGACTTTGGAGGTGGATAAGATATGCGTACAAAGATCACATTGGCTTGCACAGAGTGCAAACAGCGTAACTACAATACAATGAAGGATAAGAAGACACATCCCGATCGTATGGAGATTAAGAAGTATTGTAGATTCTGCAAGACACATACTTTACATAAGGAAACCAAGTAATCAGGTCCCCGGAAGGAGCAGTTATGTCAGATTCTGTAGAAAGCAAGAAGCCCGCATTTTTTGCAGGTGTTAAGTCTGAACTCAAGAAGATTACATGGCCGGACAAGGATGACATGCTTAAGCAGTCAATCGCAGTAGTATGTGTTTCCATCGTTACCGGTGCATTTATCGCTTTGTTGGATTTCGTTATCCAGTACGGCGTTGAGTTCTTAACTACATTTTAAGAAAGGCTGGTTATCACATGGAGGAAGCTAAGTGGTATGTAGTACATACTTATTCCGGTTATGAGAATAAGGTTAAGGCTAACATAGACAAGACCATCGCGAATAACGAGTCACTCAAAAAAGACATGCTTGAGGTACGCGTTCCCATGCTCGACGTTGTTGAGGTTAAGAACGGAGCCAAAAAGACAGTCCAGAAAAAGATGTTCCCCGGCTATGTTTTGGTGAACATGGTTATGAACGATGATACCTGGTACGTAGTACGTAATACCAGAGGCGTTACAGGCTTTGTTGGTCCGGGAAGTAAGCCCGTTCCTTTGACAGAGGCTGAGATGAAGTCCTTAGGTATTCGTATGGAGAATGTTACCATCGACTTCGAAGAAGGAGATACCGTTGCGGTTGTATCCGGTGTTTGGAAAGATACAGTCGGCGTTGTTTCCAAGGTTGACTTCAACAAGCAGACAGCTACAATCTCTGTTGAGATGTTCGGTCGTGAGACCCCTGTAGAAATCAGCTTCGCTGAGGTCAGAAAACTTAACTAAGATATTTTTTCCTATATTAATAGGAACTAATATATGTAACACGCAGAAAGTTCATACGAGTATGTATGGGCTGTGGGAGCAATCGTTTACCGATTGTGCCTAACCACATTTTTAGGAGGTGCCACAATGGCAAAGAAAGTAGAAGGATACATTAAGTTACAGATTCCTGCCGGAAAAGCTACACCGGCTCAGCCTGTTGGTCCTGCACTTGGACAGCACGGCGTTAACATCGCAGAGTTCACAAAACAGTTCAATGCGAGAACAGCTGACAAGGGTGACGTTATCATCCCTGTTATCATCACAGTTTATGCAGACAGAAGTTTCAGTTTTGTTACCAAGACTCCCCCTGCTGCAGTTCTTCTTAAGAAAGCCTGCAACTTAAAGACAGCTTCAGGCGTTCCCAACAAGAACAAGGTTGCTAAGATCTCCAAGGATAAAGTAAGAGAGATCGCTGAGATGAAGATGCCTGATCTTAACGCAGCAAGCATCGAAGCAGCAATGAGCATGATTGCAGGTACTGCAAGAAGCATGGGTATTGAAGTAGTTGACTAATTAACAATTCAGTGGGAGACATAAAGTCGTTAGAACCATAGGAGGTAAAAAACATGAAACACGGAAAGAAATATATTGAGGCTGCCAAGTTGGTAGACCGCGCAACATATTATGAGCCCGAAGAGGCACTTGCACTTGTAAAGAAGACAGCTACAGCTAAGTTCGATGAGACCGTTGAGGTTCACATTCGTACAGGTTGTGACGGACGTCACGCTGAG
>JAGACI010000211.1 GCA_017614185.1 Lachnospiraceae bacterium
ATGGAAGCAGACCCGAAAGACCCTAAGATTATTAAAACTGTCTGGGGCGTCGGATACATCATAGAGGAGAAGGCGAAAGAATAATGAAAACCTACTACAGGATTGTCGTGATTCTTGCCATTATCCTTTGTATGGGAGTCGCAGGAGTTTATGCGCTGATCGGACGAGACTATGGCATAGCGGCAACAGGACGGGAAACAGTCTTAAAACTAAATGATATTACTAAGGATGCCAAAGAGCACTTTGATGACCTTTATTTGCTTAAAGACAAAGATTATGGCACGGACTATGTCATTATCAATCAGTCAAATGTCTTGCTCTTTGATTCGAGAGAATCGGGGGAAGGCAGTGAGGTTACGCTTGAGAGTGCTTTGATTAACAAGCTTCCCTATTCATATATCACGAAGGACGGCTATGTCCAGGGTATTGTGATTTTACTTGATGACGGGCTGTCTGAATACGAGACAGTAAGGCTTAGAATAAGCCTTGGCCTTTTGGCGTTTGTTGTTCTCCTTGTTATCGGAGCGTTACTTTATGGCGCCTACGTCAAAAAGAGAATCATCGTACCTTTTAAAAACATGAAGGATTTTGCCGGACGTGTGGCGGAGGGAAACCTTGACGATCCCTTGTCTATGGATAAAGACAACATGTTTGGCGCCTTTACCGAAAGCTTTGACATAATGCGAGAGGAACTCTTGGAGTCGAGAAAAAGGGAGAGAGCCCTTCAAAAGAAGGAAAAAGAGCTTGTCGCTTCCTTAAGCCATGACTTAAAGACCCCTATTACGGGAATCAAGCTTACTACAGAGCTTCTTAAGACAAAGCTTACCGTAAAGGGTGATGGGGAAGAAAACAAAGATACAGTAGAAAAGCTTGATAACATATATAAAAAGGCGGATCAGATTGATGTCCTCGTGAACGACCTTTTCTCATCGACACTTGATGACCTTGGAGAGTTTAAGGTTAACTTAAATGATGAGGAGGCAGCAGTCCTTCTTGATATCGTTAAGAAATACGATGACAGGGGACTTACGAACATATCTGAAATTCCCGGGGTTTTGATTAATATCGATGTTAAGAGGATGAGCCAGGTAATAGGAAACATTATATCCAACTCCTATAAGTATGCGGGAACAAAGATTGATGTTACATTCGACACCGTCGATGAATTTTTGCAGATGGAGATAAGAGACTACGGCCCCGGTGTTCCAAAGGATGAGCTTAACCTTATAACAAACAAGTTCTACAGGGGCAAAGACCATGCAAACGGCAAGGAAGACGGCAGCGGACTTGGCCTTTATATCGCCAAAACTCTTATGGAAAAGATGAACGGAGAGCTTATTGTTTCCTCTGAAGGGGAAGGATTCGCGGCCGATTTATTAATTCCTTTAAGCTAATCAGTTAAGAATCTGATAAGAATTTAATAATACTTAGACAAAGAAGTCTTTACAGGAGACCATATATAATACGACTATGAGATTTTACGAAAGGACGTATTATATATGGTTTCTTCAATTTTAAAAACAAATAAGCTTTGTAAATCGTTTTCAAACGCGGGAATGCAACAGCATGTAATAAAGAATCTTGACCTTGAGATAAAGGAAGGTGATTTTACCGTAATTATGGGAGCCTCCGGTTCAGGTAAATCGACACTTCTCTACGCTCTCTCCGGAATGGATAAGCCGACCATGGGCAAAATCTTCTTCGGAGATACCGAGATTCAGGATTACACAAACGATCAGCTTGCGGTGTTCAGACGCGGCAACTGCGGTTTCGTATTCCAGAGTGTCTACCTTCTTGACAACCAGACGGTTCTCGACAACGTGCTTACGGGAGCATTGATTGTAAAGAAAAATTCTCCTGAGCTTGTAAACAAGGCAAAGGAGCTTTTATTAAAGGTTGGTCTTAACGAGGAAGACTTTGTGAAGTACCCCAATCAGTTATCGGGCGGTGAAGCACAAAGAGTCGGAATCGTAAGAGCAATCATCAATGATCCCAAGATTTTATTTGCCGATGAGCCGACAGGTGCTCTTAACTCTGCATCAGGTAAGGATGTCCTCGATATTTTCACAGAGGTTCATAAGAAGGGGCAGAGCATTGTGATGGTTACACATGATTTAAAGACTGCGCTTCGGGGAACCAGGGTTTTGTACCTTAGAGACGGCGGAGTGGTAGGCGATTACAAGATGCCCCCTTACGGCGAAGATGATATTAAGGAGCGCAGAAATAAGCTTACTGCCTTCTTGGAAGAGATGGGATGGTAGAGATGAAGATACTGCGATTATCACTTTTTAACTTAAAGAAAAATAAAAAAGAGGCTTTGACAATCCTCTTTCTTACACTAATTACATCTTTGATGCTATCTATATTTGTGACAAACGGTTCAAAGATAGAGGACGTGTTTGCGGACAGCTTCGAGGCTTCGGGAAGCGTAAATGAAATCATCCTTTTCAGGGCTGACAGGTACCATGATGAGTACAGGAAAATCCTCGAGGATGATTATAAGCCGGAAAATCTTGTTTCCGAGAAAATCATTACCGCACAGTTTAATAATTTCATTGAACCCGATGGGGAAAAGATATCCTATAACGCATTGTTTGTTACAGAGAAAACAGAGCGAAAGATTGAGGACTTTGTCAAAAAAGAGCATATAAGCGATGAAGAGATGGCCGAGGTATCACATCCAATCTGGCTTCCTGAGTCTTTCTTTATAAGCAGAAATTATAAGCTTGGAGATACATGGACTCTTGTAAAAAGCGGCAAGGAGTATCCTTTTACAGTAGTGGGCTTTTATGAGACAGGTCTTATTGCCTCTGACGGATATGGGTTTAAGTGCATTGTTTCCGATGAAGATTATGCGCTTTTGACTTTGCTTTTCACGGAAGGGCTCTCATCCGAGCAGATAATATTGTGCTTTGATGCGGGCGAAGACTTTTCATTTAACGAGTATATCGAAAAGTGTGAGGAGTATTCGTCGGATGATATCCTCGCTTATACGACTGAGTACTCGTATACAAAGGAAAGAGATGCGGAAATCATGTTCGTTCAGATTTACCTTCTTATTCTCCTTTTTATGTCCGTTATTACCATGATTTCAGCACTCATCATGATTCGCCACAAAATCAGCAATGATATTGAAGATCAGATGCAGATGATTGGTGTTTTGGAGGCTTTGGGCTATAAATCATTTGAAATTTCAAGAGCATACCTTTATGAGTATGTTCTTGCAGGCGGACTTGGCTCCATCCTTGGCGGAATCATCGCTGTTGCAACAAATCCCTTTATAAACAGAGGAGTAGCAGCTTCAATCGGACGAGAGGTTCACGGGGGAGTGGATATCGGAAGCATAGTCTTCATGGTTATTCTTATAACCATAGTAGCTACCCTCTTTGCGCTTTTAAAGGCAAGGACAATTAAGAACTATCCCCCTGTAATAGCTTTCAGAAAGGGAATCAAGACTCATCACTTCGGAAGAAACGTGATGCCTCTTTCTAAGACAAAGAGAAGTATAAATGTGCGTCTTGCAATGAAAAGTCTGCTTACAGACTTAAAGTCCTGTATCGGAATCAGCCTTTGCATTATTGCATCGGGCACAGCTATTCTTTTCAGCGCATTTTGCAGCTATACATTTAAGGATGGTGCTGTGGGACTCTGGCCCATGCTTGGATGTGACGATGTTGAGATGGTCAGCCTTATGAGTGGTGTCGATGTCTATGCGATAAGAGATGAAATCGAGGCTATGCCCGAGGTAGACAGGGCTATGGTTACCTTTGAAAAAGATATGCTCTCTGTAAAAAACGGCGGAGAATCAGGAAGCACCACAACCTATGAGGATTACAGCTACGCCAAATACTTTGCTCCCTCACAGGGCAGATTTCCCGAGCATGACAACGAGGTAATGATAAGCGTTAAAAGAGCAGAGAGAGAAAACCTTGCAATAGGTGACAGTATGGTTCTTACCTATAAAGGTGTTGAGAAAAATTATATAGTTACCGGAATCCTAAGCGCGATGACAAACTCCGGAAACGATTTTTATATTACAAAGGAAGGCTATGAGAGAGTCAACCTCAATGCAAGGCCTGATGTGGTTTATGTTTTCTTAAAAGATGGTGTGGATCCTGAAGCCTTTGAAGAAAAGCTTTCC
>JAGACI010000212.1 GCA_017614185.1 Lachnospiraceae bacterium
GGAAGAGCCATTCTCTTACCCTTCTCGCCGCCTGCCAGAAGGAATGCTCCCATGCTTGCTGCCATACCGATACAGATTGTGGAAACGTCACACTTGATGTAACGCATTGTATCGTAGATAGCAAGACCTGCGGAGATGCTTCCTCCGGGGCTGTTAATATAGAAGTGAATATCCTTATCGGGATCCTCTGCTTCCAAAAACAACATCTGTGCAACAACGAGGCTTGCTGTTGTATCGTTAACCTCTTCTCCAAGGAAGATAATTCTGTCCTTTAAGAGTCTTGAGTAAATATCGTATGAACGCTCGCCTCTGCTGGTTTGTTCAATGACATAAGGTACTAAGCTCATTGTTATACCTTCTTTCGTTTGAATTATTCTGCTTTCTTGGTTGTCTTCTTAGCTGCAGGCTTCTTCTCGGCAGTTTTATCATCAGCTGCTTTCTTGGTAGCTGTCTTCTTAGCAGCGGGCTTCTTCTCAGCCTTTGCTTCGTCTGCTGCTTCTTCCTTGTCAGCTGCCTTCTTGGCAGCCTTCTTAGCTTCAGCCTTTGCGTTATCAACGATGAACTCTACAGCCTTGTTGATAGCCAAGTCTTCCATGATCTGCTCTTTAGCTTTATCGTTCTTTGAAAGAGTTTCCTTGATTTCATCTACGGTCATCTGGTAAACCTCAGCCATAGTCTCAAGCTCTTTCTGGTAATCTTCGTCGCTTGCCTTGATGTTCTCAGCCTTAACTACTGCTTCGAGAACGAGACGAGCCTGAATCTTACGAAGTGCATTGGGCTTAACCTGCTCAAGGAGTGCATCCTTGGTAGCGCCTGTGAACTGCATGTACTGATCGAATGAAAGTCCCTGAGAAGTGATTCTCTGAGCGAACTCATCAAGCATCTGTCTCTGCTGTGTCTCAAGCATTGCCTCGGGAATCTCCATCTCGGAATCCTCGATGATAGCTGTGATAGCTGCCTCTTCCTTGGCTGCCTTAGCTTCCTGCTCCTTCTTCTCGCCGAGTTTCTTCTTAACATCTGCCTTGTACTCAGCAAGAGTCTCAAAATCTGAAACCTCACTTGCGAACTCGTCGTCAAGCTTGGGTAATTCTCTCTCTTTTACTTCCTTAACGGTGCACTTGAATACTGCGGGTTTACCCTTAAGCTCTTCTGCGTGGTAATCTTCAGGGAAAGTAACGTTAACTTCCTTCTCCTCACCGATCTTAGCGCCTACAAGCTGATCCTCGAATCCGGGGATAAATGAGTTAGAACCGATTGTAAGAGGATAGTTCTCACCCTTTCCGCCTTCGAATGCTACGCCGTCAACAAATCCTTCAAAATCAAGGATGATATCGTCGTTCTTCTTAACGGGACGCTCTACAGAGATGGTACGTGCGTTAGCCTCACGCTCCTTCTCGATTGCTTCGTTAACTTCTGCTGCTGAAACAGTTGTGTCAGGAGCTTCAACCTTAACACCCTTGTACTTGCCAAGCTTTACAGGGGGCTTAAGTGCAACTTCTGCTGAGAAAACGAAAGGCTTTCCTTCTTCCAAAGTAACAACTTCAATCTTGGGAGATGATACGATTTCCTCACCGCACTCATCATATGCCTTGTCATAAGCTTCGGGAATAATCTCGTTAGCTGCGTCCTCATAGAATACTTCTTTGCCGTACATATTCTCAATCATCTTGCGGGGAACTTTACCTTTACGGAATCCCGGGATGCTGATTTTACCCTTGTTCTTCTGATATGCTTTCTCTACAGCCTTCTCGAAGTCCTCTGTTGAAACTTCGATGATAAGCTTAGCCATGCTCTTATCTAACTTCTCTACCTTTACGCTCATTATTTATCCTCCTTGCAGCGTATATCTTTCTATTTTATACTTTTACTCACTAAAAGCCACATCCTTTCGGACATGGTCACAGTCATTGTAAGAGTATAGCACAAATAAATACTAAATTCCAGTATTTTTTTACAGATAAACTATTGATTTTCCAAGGGCTTTTGAGGCTTCCGCTCCCGCGAAAATCTCGACAAGTTTAAGGCCCAAATCGATGGCTGTTCCGACACCGCGGCTTGTGATTATGTGACCGTCTCTGACTACACTGTCAGTCGAGCAGATTGCACCTTCAAGTTCTGACTCGAGGCCGGGATAAACGGTTGCCTTCTTTCCTTTTAAAATACCAAGGCCGCCAAGCACTGTAGGCGCACCGCAGATTGCCGTGATAAACTTCTCCTCACCGTTAAACTTAAGTAAAAGTGCTGCAAGTCCCTTGTGAGCCTTTAAGTTCTTAAATCCAAGGCCGCCACCCGGCAAAAAGAGCATATCATACTCTTCATATTTAACATCTCCAAACAAAGCATCGGCCTTGACTTCGATTCCGTGACCGCCCAAAACCTTATCGCTCTCCATCGTGGAGATGGTTGTGACTTCAATATTAGCCCTTCTTAAAATGTCGATAACTGTAATAGCCTCGACCTCTTCAAAACCCTCTGCCAAAAATGCTGCAACTTTTGCCATATTTAGACTCTCCTTTGTCTGTTTCATGTGAACGACTACGTACATTATTATATATCAGTGCACAGTTTCAAAACAAGTTTGATGCCTAAAGTTTATACTTTTTTAACTTTTATAAAACGGCTAAAAATGGTATAATAAAGGTGACATTTGAAACAACTGTGTCTGGAGGTTACAAATGGAGATAGAACGTAAATTTACGGTAAAATCCGTTCCTGAGGATTTATCCGCTTTTCCCTGCAAGCAGATTGAGCAGGCGTACCTTAACATTGACCCCGTCGTAAGAGTCAGACGAGAGGATGATAAATATACCTTAACCTATAAAGGTAAGGGCCTTATGGCAAGAGAAGAGTTTACAATGGACCTTAACAAGGAATCCTATTACCACTTAGTTGCCAAGGCAGACGGGAACATTATATCGAAGAAAAGATATATCATTCCTTTACACAATCCGAAATTCAGAGAAGGCGGTCCTCAGCCGCCGGCAGACTATACTTTGACAATCGAACTTGACGTATTTGATGCTCCTTTCGATCCGCTTATCATTGCAGAGATTGAATTTGGAAGTACCGAAGCCGCCGAATCCTTTGTTCCGCCGGATTGGTTCTATGAGGATGTTACCTACGATACCGCATATCACAATTCAACGTTAAGTACAATGAAGTTCTAAAACAAACCCCGAAGATTCCTAAGAATCCTCGGGGTTTCTTATTACTCTTATTATTCGATTAGTGGTCTGCTTCCACATCCCAGATTTCTTTTGCATACTGGGCAATTGTTCTGTCAGATGAGAAGAAGCCTGCCTTTGCAATGTTTGTAAGCATCTTCTGCTTCCATGCTCTTCTGTCTTCGTATGCTGCGAAAGCTTCATCCTTCTTGGCAATATAATCTTCAAAGTCAAGAAGAGTCATGAACCAGTCCTTATTGATAAGTTCCTTGTGAAGTCTTGTAAGGTTCTCCTTATCACCTACCTTAAGTACTGCAGGGCTTATGATAAAATCTACAGCCTGTTTAATAACAGGTGATTTTTCATAATACTTCTTGGATACATAGTCAGCTTTCTCATAGTGCTTGATGACTGTATCGGAATCCTTACCGAAGATAAAGATGTTGTTATCGCCTACAAGCTCGTGAATCTCAACGTTAGCTCCGTCATCGGTTCCAAGTGTAACCGCACCGTTTAACATGAACTTCATGTTACCGGTTCCTGAAGCTTCCTTACTTGCAAGTGAAATCTGCTCTGAAATATCACATGCAGGGATAAGCTTTTCAGCGTAACTTACGTTATAGTTCTCTACCATAACGACCTTCATATAAGGGCTTACGTCGGGATCGTTTGCAACGATATCCTGAAGGCAAAGGATAAGGTGAATGATATCCTGTGCGATTACGTATGCGGGAGCAGCCTTTCCTCCAAAGATAAAGGTAAGGGGTCTTACGGGCTTCTTGCCTGCCTTGATTTCAAGGTACTTGTGAATGATGTAGAGAGCATTCATCTGCTGACGCTTGTACTCATGAAGTCTCTTAATCTGAATATCAAAGATGGAAGTGGGATCAACGTCCACGCCCTCTTTTTCCTTAAGGTATGCTGCAAGCTCCCTCTTTCTGTTTTGCTTGATATGATCGAGTCTGTTTAATACGTCGTCGTCATCAATGTACTCAAGAAGTCTTTCAAGCTTGTCCGCATCCTTCTTATAGCTTCTTCCGACAAGCTCTTCAACGCACTCTGCAAGCTCGTGGTTGCAGCTCATAAGCCAGCGACGGAAGGTGATTCCGTTTGTCTTGTTGTTGAACTTATCAGGATAAATCTTATAGAAATGATTTAACTCGCTGTTTTTAAGAATCTCTGTATGGATTGCAGCAACACCGTTAATGGAGTATCCGTAGTGGATGTCCATATGTGCCATGTGCACTCTCTCATCCTTATCAATGATGGCAACCTTGAGATCTTTGTACTTTGCTTTTGCCTTCTTATCAAGTTCTTTGATAATGGGAACAAGCTGAGGAACAACCTTCTCAAGGTACTTAAGAGGCCATTTCTCCAAAGCCTCTGCAAGGATGGTATGGTTGGTGTATGCGCAGGTCTTGCTTACAACTTCAATAGCCTCATCCATGGTGAATGCCTTGTCGTTTACAAGGATTCTGATAAGCTCAGGGATGATCATTGAAGGGTGTGTATCGTTAATCTGGATTGCGGCATACTCGTACATTCTTCTAAGGTCGTACTGCTTGTCACGAAGCTCCTTCAAAATAAGCTGAGCCGCATTGCTTACCATGAAGTACTCCTGATAGATTCTAAGGAGGTTACCTGCCTCGTCCGAATCATCGGGATAAAGGAAAAGCGTGAGGTTCTTCTTAATCTCTTCTTTATCAAAATCAATTCCTGATTTAACAAGTGATTCATCGACTGTTTCGATATCGAAAAGGTGAAGTTTGTTTCTTCCGTTCTCATATCCTACAACATCGATGTCATAGAGTCTTGACTTAACCGTGAAGTCACCGAACTCAACGTCAAATGTCATATCAGTCTTGTTAAGCCATGAATCCTTCTCAATCCAGTCGTTCTTAACAGCAGTCTGCTTGTGATTCTTGAAAGTCTGCTTAAAGAGACCGAAGTGATAGTTAAGGCCGATTCCGTCTCCGGGAAGTCCCAAAGTTGCAATGGAATCAAGGAAACAAGCTGCAAGTCTTCCGAGACCGCCGTTTCCGAGTGAAGGTTCGGGTTCAATCTCAAGGATGTCGGCAAGCTTTTTGCCTTTTTTGCTTAAGATTTCCTCTACCTTATCATAAATCTTAAGGTTAATAAGGTTGTTGGAAAGAAGCTTTCCGATTAAGAACTCTGCGGAAATATAGTAAACCTTCTTCCTTCCGTCAATCATGGGAGTGTCTTTCAAAAGATCTTTGGTTACATCAAGAAGAATGTAATAAACCTGCTCGTCGGAACAGCTTGCAATCTCCTTTCCGTACTTCTCTCTGGCGCTTTCCTCGATAATGGAGCCAATGTTATCCTGTACTACTTCCTTGGTCATATCGGACATAAGTGACATATTCTTTTCCTCCTCTAATATGTAAGACTATTTGATAAGGTCTAAGTAATGAAGCTTGGTAAGTTCATAGGGCGTCTCAATCTTTCTGCCTTCCTCGCCCTTTAAAAGTCTGCTTAATTCTCTTACTGCTTCAGCTGAATTCTCTTTAAAAGGAATGCTTATGGTATTCATGAGCTTGCCCGCATATGCCATAAGAGCAACTCCTCCGAATCCGCAAACCGGATGGAAAACATCCTCATCAACAAGTGCCTTCATCGCACCTATTGCCATTGTATCCGTCGCACATACGATGATGTCGACGTCTCTTGCGTGATTAATCGCTATCTGCCTTGCCTTCATCTCGCTAAACTCGCCGCACTCGACTTTGAGTTTAAAGCCAAGCTCCTTTTGAAGCTTCATGATTCCGGAAAGTCTCTCCTTGGTAACGTATGCATCCTCGTCACCTGCGATGTATAATACCTGCTCCTTGGGACCTAAGTTCTCGGTTATTGTCTTCTTAGCCACCTCATACTGGGCTTTGCTTTGGTTAACCCAGATGCAGGAAGTCGTCTCGTTTACAACGGGAGCATCGACCATTACCATCTTAAACTCCTGACTTGCAACAAGTCCCGAAATAACCTCATCCTCTTTTTCAATCCCGTATACGATGATTCCTTCGATGCTCTGAGAATGAAGATAATCGATTAGTTCCTGAACCGATTTGTCCTTAACCATTGAGAAAAACAGTGTGATTACATCAAGTTTCTCCTTAACCGCTTCCTCAATGGCACCGGAGATATACTGCATGTCAATCTCATCGATTGCCTGTCTTCCGGTCCTTAAGTTTAAAAGAAGGGCTACACGTCCGGACCTCTTGGATGAAAGCGTCGCCGCCGCGGCGTTTGGAACGTAGTGAAGGTTCTTAATCGCCTTATTAACTTTTTTCCTGGTCTCCTCGCTGATGCGGGGGTAGTTTTTAAGTACCTTTGAAACCGTCGAGATTGATACGCCGGCCTCTTTGGCGACATCCTTAATGGAAGCCATGTCGTTGCCTTTCTTATTGCCTTTGATTTTACATGTGAAAAACGGCTCTAACCATGACAAAAGGGTCAGGAAAACGTTTTCCTAACCCTTAGATTACACTACTTTTATTTTCTTGTCAACTAATACTTTACCACACTTACCTCACCGGAGAAAAGAGCTTCTTCCCTGCCATCATCATATTTTACAAGAAGTTCGCATTTATCATTGATTCCGGTAACATAAGCATACCTTGCCTGAAGTTTTTCATTCTGAAGGTTCGGAGTGATTTTGACATAACTTCCGATAAGGAAAGAGCGGTCCCTGTAGCCTTTTAGATAAGGATATTTATCAGGAAGCTTATAATCCTTATAAAACTCCGTAATCATTGCCGAGTAAAGCTTATTCTTAAGGTTTGGATCTTTCCTTGAAGCGATAAGTGCTCCGGCCTTGTCTTTTATATCATCGGGAAATCCCTCATAAGGCTCATATAGATTGATTCCGATTCCTATAACGACATATGAAAGGCTTCCATCCTCAAGAGAAGTCGATGCCTCGGTTAAGATTCCGGAAATCTTTTTCTCATTATAATAGATATCATTAACCCACTTGATTCCGGGATTAATGCCCGTTACTTTCTCGATTGCCCTGCAGGTACTCTCCGCAATCATGCAGGTAAAGTTCATGGCTTCTTCAAGCTTGACATCGGGCCTTGTAAGAAAGCTCATGTACATTCCGGTGCCCTTAGGCGAATAGAAGCTTCGTCCTCTTCTGCCCTTGCCCTTGCTTTGGTAGTCGGCGATAAAGATTGCCTCCTTACCGGGATTGGCGTCGCCATACTTCTTGGCAAGTTCATTGGTGGAATCGGCTTCATCATAAAGGAAAAGCTCAACATCCTTAAGATACTTACTTACTTCGCTATCCTCAAGAATGGCCTTCGCTATTATATTTTCA
>JAGACI010000030.1 GCA_017614185.1 Lachnospiraceae bacterium
GAGTTCGCGACATACTGCAGGGAACATTTTGGCGATTACACTGTAGATGATTCTGATGAATTCGCCTTTAAAGACGGAACATATGAAATGAACTACAGATTCACAGTCAGAGAATCTACCCAGAAGGCGTTTGTGCTGGGAATCCTCTTTGGCGTAGGCTTTGGAATGCTTCTGGTAGCCTTGATAGTCGTAATTTCGACATATAACAAGAAGCCGGGTCCCAAGTATGATGAGCGCCAGATTGCCGTTCAGGGTAAAGCTTACAAGTATGCATTCTTTACAATGCTTATTTTATGCGGGATAGGTCTTGTATTAGACGCCGTTGATGCAATACCGTTTTTGAGCGAGGGCGTTTACACCTTTATCTGCGTCATGATATCGCTTTGCGTTGCCGCAACGATTATGATTCTTCAGGATGCTTATTTCCAGCTTAATGAGAACAGAAAGTTTATCACAATAATGATAATTATTCTTGCCATACTTAACCTCTTAATGGGAATGGGCGCATTTGCTTCAGGCAGAGCATATGTCGACGGAGTATTCCGATTCGAAGGCGCGACCAACCTGATTGTGGCGGCTGCAATGTTTTATATTATAATTGTTCTTGTTATAAAGACTATCAGAGACAAGAAGGAAGACTAGCATGAAAAATTTAAAGCTTAAATCAGCCAGAGCTTCTTTCGACATGTCACAGCAGGAACTGGCTGACAAGGTAGGAGTATCAAGACAGACCATCAATGCTATTGAGAAGGGTGATTACAACCCGACAATTAACCTTTGCATAGCAATATGCAAAGTGCTTAACAAGACTTTGGATGAACTCTTTTGGGAGGAAGATTAAATGGAAAGACACAGTCATCATCATGACCCAAAGGAGAAAAAACGCCAGCTTAACAGGCTTGCGAGGATTATCGGACATCTGGAATATGTAAGACGAATGATAGAGGAGGACACGGACTGCGCAGAGGTTCTGATGCAGATTGCGGCCTCCAAGTCCGCGTTAAACGGTCTTGGCAAAGAGATAATAAACGAGCATGTCACTCACTGTATCTCACATGCCCTCGAAGACGGTGATACCGAGGCGTTAAAAGAGTTCCAGGAAGCCATCGAAAAGTTTATTTAATATCCCCCCTGGGGGTTTCCGTGACAATATCTCCTTTCGCTATAATCAGTATGTATATTAGAGAAAGGAGAATTTGCTATGCATATTCCCGAGAATTATTTAAACCCTGCAACCTGTGCCGTAACCGGAGCTGCAATGGTTCCTGTATGGGCGCATTCAATCAAGAAAGTTAAGGATAACGTTCCCAAGGAGAAACTCCCCCTTATCGGTGTAGGAGCTGCTTTTTCATTCCTTGCGATGATGTTCAATGTTCCTTTGGTTGGGGGTACAACAGGTCACGCTGTAGGCGGTACGCTTATCGCACTTTTATTCGGACCTGATGCTGCATGCCTTGCGGTATCCGTGGCTCTTATTATTCAGGCGTTTTTATTCGGAGACGGAGGAATCATGTCCCTTGGAGCCAACTGCTTCAACATGGCTTTCCTTCTTCCCTATGTAGGATATTTCGTATATAATTTTATTGTTAAAAAAGCTTCCAAAGGAAACATAGAGAGTGCTTCCACGGGAATCAGACTTGTTGCAGCAGGCATCGGATCATATATCGGCCTTGCAGTTGCCGCATTAAGCACATCCATCATGTTTGGTATTCAGCCTTACATCGCAAAGGATTCAGCAGGCAACCCCTTATACTGCCCTTATGATCTTACTGTTTCAATTCCTGCAATGATGATTCCTCACCTTGCAGTAGCATGCTTTGTTGAGGCAGCCTTCACAATTGCGATTTATGCTTTTGTTAAGAAGACATCACCTGCCCTTATAACAGACAAGTTCACCGAGGAAGAGCATAAGAAGTCAAGAATTCCTCTTTTTGCTCTTGCTGCAGTTCTTATCGTTGCTACACCTCTTGGACTCCTTGCCACAGGCGATGCATGGGGTGAGTGGGAGATTGAAGGATGGACATTCCCGAGTCCTATTCCCGATTATGCTGTAGAAGGAATGGGTGAGGTAATCGGTTACATCATTTCCGCAATTTTGGGAGCAGCACTTCTTGTTATCATATTTAAACTTATTTCATTGTTATTTAAAGACAAAAAGAATGTTGCCTGATTGGATTACAGAAGAAGAATTATATACTCCTTTGAAAGATAACAGCGCCTTCGTCCGTCGAACCCTAAAATCGATGGGCGAGGCGCTGTCTCGTCTTCGTGTACAGAGAGGACATGAAAAAGGGGACGCGATTCCGGGAATTGTTAAACTTGTCGGAGTTGTGGCCCTTATTGTGATGATTTCGGTTTTTCAAAACAGGCTGTTTTTACTGGGCGTTGCAGCCTTTCTAAACGGATATCTGGCCTTCTGGCCGCCAAAGGATATTCCAAAGATTCTTAAGCCGGCGTTATTTGCGGCACTCCTTGCCTTTATACTGTTTTTACCTGCAATGATTATGAACCCTGCCGGGATTTATAATAACTTAAGGGTTGTGGCAAAGGTTTTCTTATCTGTAGAAGCGCTTAATATTTTTAACCACACGACGACGTGGCACCATATCACAGGAGCCATGAGGAAACTCAAACTGCCTGGGCTTTTTATTTTTACATTTGATATAACCCTTAAGTACATTGTGCTTTTGGGTAATCTTATAAGCGACATGCTGACGGCACTTGCTAAGAGAAGCGTTGGCAAAAACA
>JAGACI010000213.1 GCA_017614185.1 Lachnospiraceae bacterium
AAGGAAATGCTCAATTGTTTTCTGCTTACAGTTGGGAAGCCTTAACATATCCTTGTATGGATTGATTCTTCTGTATAAATCAACGCCTTCCATATTCCCAAGAGGATTCTCAAGCTTATACTGCCTGGCTTTCTCACTTAAGAATGGAATGTCAAAGTTGTTGCCGTTAAAGTGAACAAGGACTTTGAAAGGTTTTGCAAATTCAAAGAATGCTTCCAGAACATCCTTTTCTGCCTCATAGTCTTCAGCCATAAACTGGGTGATAACATATCCTTCGCCGTTGTTCCATACACAGCCTATAAGATAAAGAGAAGAGCCTCTTGCCGTAAAGCCCGTGGTTTCGATATCTACAAAGAGGATATCTTTGGGGTCGGCAATGCGCTCTACCGGGTATTTTAAAGTATAATCGCTAAGAAATATTTCCCTTTTTTTCATTATAGAAAATCCTTTCTTAAATTAACTTAGTTACCTTTGTATAATATCATAAATATAGTATAATAGAAAAGGTGTTTGAATCTTTTAGAAAGAGGGATATCTATGGCTAGACTTACATTTAAAGGTGGCATACACCCCTATGATGGCAAGGCCTTATCCAAGGACAAACCCATAAGAGAGGTTTTGCCCAAGGGAGACCTGGTCTATCCGGTTTCGCAGCATATCGGCGCACCGGCTGTACCCGTCGTAGCAAAGGGTGACAGAGTCCTTAGAGGACAGTTGATAGCTGAGGCCGGCGGGTTTGTTTCCGCACCCATCTATTCATCTGTGTCGGGAACTGTTAAGTCCATCGAGCCCAGAAGGGTGGTTACGGGAGACCTCGTAAACAGCATCATTATTGAGAATGACGGGCTGTATGAAGAGGTTGAATATGATTGTGGAAAGGACCTTTACGATTACACTAAGGAAGAGATAATCGAGAAGGTGAAAAAGGCAGGAGTAGTAGGAATGGGTGGCGCAGGCTTCCCTACATTTATAAAGCTCTCCCCCAAGGACCCCGATTCAATTGACTATTGTATAGTTAACTGTGCGGAGTGCGAGCCTTACCTTACCAGTGATTACAGAAGAATGATTGAAGAGCCCGAGAAGATTGTCGAGGGACTTCGCATAATGCTCAGACTTTTTGACAATGCTCACGGAATTCTCGCCGTTGAGGACAATAAGCCTGAGGCAATTCAGAAACTCAGAGCTTTGGTCAAAGCTGATCCTTTGATCTCCGTTAAGGCATTAAAGACGAAATATCCTCAGGGAGCTGAGAGACAGATTATCTACGCAACTACAGGAAGAAGCATCAATTCTTCAATGCTTCCCGCTGATGCAGGATGTGTTGTAGACAACGTTGATACGGTTGTTGCAATAAGAGCGGCTGTTCTTGAAGGAAAACCTCTCATGGAGAGGATAGTAACCGTCACAGGTGATGCCGTTAAAGATCCTAGGAACTTCAAGGTTCATATCGGAACCAATTACAATGAACTTATAGAAGAAGCGGGTGGCTTTAAGTACGATCCCGTTAAGATTATATCCGGTGGTCCCATGATGGGATTTGGCATCTTCGAGTTGGATCTACCGACTACCAAAACAGCCAGCGCTCTTTTGGCGCTCACCAAGGATGATGTTTCCGCTATGGAGCCAACTGCATGTATTAACTGTGGACGCTGCGTAGAAGCTTGCCCCGGAAGAGTAGTTCCCAAACTTCTTTCTGAGTATGCAGAGAGCGGAAATGAAGAAGCATTTATTAAGAACAACGGAATGGAATGCTGCGAATGCGGATGCTGCAGCTTTGTCTGTCCCGCTAAGAGACCTTTGACGCAGGCAATCAAGTCGATGAGAAAGATTTGCCTCGCAAACAAGAAGAAGTAGGAGGTAAGGACATGAGTTTGATGAAGGTTTCATCCAATCCCCATGTCAGGTCGAAGGAATCAACAAGTTCAATCATGACACTTGTTGTTGTAGCTTTGCTTCCTGCTTTAGGATTTGGAATTTACAATTTCGGAATTAGAGCGCTCTGGCATGTGATTATAACAATAGCTACCTGCGTTCTTACCGAGTTTTTGTTCAACATGATTGTGAAAAAGAAACAGACCATCGCTGATTTATCAGCAACGGTTACAGGTCTTCTTTTGGCATTAAACCTGCCTGTATCCGCACCTTTATGGATTGGCGCCATCGGTGGTTTCTTTGCAATCCTTGTTGTTAAATGTCTTTTTGGCGGTCTTGGAGAGAACTTTATGAACCCTGCTTTAGGAGCAAGATGTTTCCTGGTTATCTCTTTCCCTGCCATCATGACTAACTTTGCATGTGATGCATATTCGGGAGCAACACCCCTCGCTGTATTAAAGAGCGGCGGTGAGGTTAATGTTCTTGATATGGTGATCGGAAGAACAGCAGGTACAATCGGTGAAACAAGCGTAATTGCAATAGTTGCGGGCGCGTGTATCCTGATTCTTACCGGTGTTATCGATTTGAAGATTCCCGGAACATACATCGTCACATTTGCTTTGTTTGTCGGAATTTTTGGAGGCTATGGATTTAACCCCGCATACATTTCCGCCGAACTTGCAGGCGGCGGATTGATGCTTGGCGCATTTTTCATGGCAACCGATTATGTTACAAGACCCATTACTTCAAAGGGCCAGTATGTATACGGCGTGGTTCTCGGATTACTCACAGGTATATTCAGAGTGTTCGGACCTTCAGCCGAGGGCGTTTCCTATGCAATCATTCTTGGCAACCTCTTGGTTCCTTTGATTGAGAAATGGACGATGCCCAAAGCATTCGGGAAAGGGGGTAAGTAGCAATGAAAAAGAGAAGCGACTTACAAAACCTTTTACACGATGCTGGAATCCTTGTTGCAATCACTCTGGTTGCAGGAATACTTCTCGGACTTGTCTACGGAGTAACAAAGGATCCTATAAAGAAGCAGGAAGAGCTTGCACTTCAGAATGCATGTAAGGAAGTATTTGCAGGCGCAACCTCCTTTGAAGATTATGATTACGACCTTGAAAAAGCCAACACCATTATTCATGACAATGGCTACGCAAAGGTTGAATTAAGCGATACCGTCAGAAAAGCACTTGATGCAAACGGTAACCCCATCGGATACATTCTTACCGTTACTTCTTCGGAAGGATACGGCGGAGATATTCAGTTTACGATGGGTATTAAAAATGACGGAACATTAAACGGTATTTCAATTCTTTCGATTTCAGAGACTGCTGGTCTTGGTATGAGAGCGGAAGAAGTATTGAAACCCCAGTTCTTCAATAAAAATGTGGAGAAGTTTGAGTACACCAAATCAGGCGCTGTTATGGAGAATCAGATTGATGCCATAAGCGGAGCCACAATCACAACCAATGCGGTTACCAATGCCGTAAACGGTGGTCTCAGTTTCTTTGCACAGGAATTAAAGGGGGTGGAATAAATGAACAAGATTGGCGAACGTTTATTTAACGGTATCATCAGAGAAAACCCCACCTTCGTTCTGGCACTTGGAATGTGTCCTACACTTGCCGTTACGACATCGGCTGTGAATGGTCTCGGAATGGGACTTTCAACTGCTGTTGTACTTGCACTCAGTAATGCAATCATCTCGGCACTTAGAAAGATTATTCCCGATAAGGTAAGAATTCCTGCCTTTATCGTTGTTATTGCATCTTTCGTTACGATGGTTCAGCTGCTTATTCAGGGATTCCTTCCTTCGCTTTATTCAAGCCTTGGAATCTATATCCCTCTTATCGTAGTTAACTGTATCAT
>JAGACI010000214.1 GCA_017614185.1 Lachnospiraceae bacterium
ATTGTAAGAAGCACGTTATAGCAGCTTCTGAATGCAAGTGCGGGTGTTGAAAAGAATACAGGGTTCAATGCCGAAATCTTCTCTGCATACTTGTTTGCCACAACCGCGTCGTCCTTGACGATTTTCTTACTTAGCTTCTCAAAAGCAAAGGTTGCAGGAATCAATAAAACGGCACAGCCTAAGTTAAAAATTGAGTTGGCATTTGCGATACCGCCGGATGTAAGCTTCTTATCCCAAAGTGAGCCAAGAAGACCCATCCTTGATACAATTCCCACGATAACAAGTACAAGTACTGTTTTGCCAAGGTTATAAAGAATGTTGAAGATACCTACTCTTCTTGCGTCCGCTTTTGCACCGATTGAACATACGATAGCAGTTGTTACGCAGTCACCTAAGTATACTCCGACGATAATTACATAGATTGTTCTAAACGGTATTCCGTCTGCCATTGAAAAAGCCTGCAAAATACCGATTGTAGCCGATGAACTTTGAAGTACGAATGCTACGCCTGCACCGGCAAGATATCCAAGAACAGGATTGTCTCCAAGGCTTAGGAATACTCTTCCGAGCATACCGTTTTCGGAAAACTCTGAAACGGCAGCCGTCATGTTAAGAAGTCCGGTGAATAAAACGCCAAAACCAATGGCGATGTTACCGATGTTATCGGACTTATTAAACTTGAAAAACATTATCAGTGAAATTCCGACGATTAATGCCAAAGGCGCCAATGTCGCCGGCTGAAAAAATCTGAGAATGAAATTGCCATCGGCATTGACATCAAGAAGTCTGATAATCTGACCTGTTACGGTTGTTCCTACGTTTGCTCCTATGATAATACCAATGGATTGTCTGAATGAAATAATTCCCGCTGCTACAAGACCCGAAGTGATAACTATTGTTGCTGTTGACGACTGGATGATTGCGGTTACGGCTAAGCCAAGAAAAAATGCTTTGACCGGGTTGTTGGTAACTTTCTCCATAACAACCTTCAAAGCGCCGGATGAGCCTTCCTTCAAGTTGCCGCTCATCAGCCTCATGCCGTAGAGGAAAAGCGCCAATCCTCCTAACAGCGAAATAGCATTAAAGATATACATGATACTCTCCTAGATTCCTTTTCGTAAGGTTTTTCGCCCCTACCCCACGTTATATTCTACCAAGATGTATTTTATAATTCAATAAAAAAGTGGATGCAAAAAGAGGACGGTCGAAACCGTCCTCTTAATTAATTGCTTCTAGAAAAAATTACTTCGCATAGTCGATTACTCTTGACTCTCTGATAACATTTACCTTGATCTGTCCGGGATATTCCATCTCGTCCTCAATCTTCTTGGAAATGTCGCGAGCCATGATAACCATATCTGCGTCGGTAACCTGTTCAGGAATTACCATTACACGAATCTCTCTACCTGCCTGGATAGCAAAAGATTTGTCTACACCTTTGAAATTGTTGGATATGTCTTCTAACTGTTTAAGTCGTGTGGTATATGTCTCAAGTGTCTCACGTCTTGCACCGGGTCTTGCTGCGGAGATAGCATCTGCCGCCTGTACGATACAAGCAATCAATGACTGAGGCTCAACGTCACCATGGTGTGCCTCTACTGCATTGATAACAATTGCGTTCTCTTTGTACTTCTTACAAAGCTCGGTACCCAACTGAACGTGGGAACCTTCCATTTCATGGTCAACTGCTTTACCGATATCATGAAGAAGTCCTGCCCTCTTGGCAAGTCTTACATCAAGTCCCATCTCAGCGGCCAATATTCCGGATAACTGAGCAACTTCAACACTGTGTCTTAATACGTTCTGACCATAACTTGTTCTGAACTTCATCTTACCGAGTAATCTGATAAGTTCAGGGTGGATTCCGTGAACGCCTACCTCAAGAGCGGCTGCTTCACCCTCTTCCTTAATCATGGTCTCGACTTCTTTCTGAGCCTTCTCGACTGTCTCCTCAATTCTTGCCGGATGAATACGTCCGTCAACAATCAATTTCTCCAGTGCGATTCTTGCGACCTCACGTCTGATAGGATCAAAGCCTGAAAGGATAACTGCCTCAGGGGTGTCATCTATGATAAGGTCTACACCTGTCATGGTCTCAAGGGTTCTGATATTACGTCCCTCTCTACCAATGATACGTCCTTTCATCTCATCGTTGGGGAGCTGTACAACTGAAATTGTAGCTTCGGAAACGTGATCGGCAGCACACTTCTGAATGGCTGTAATGATTACTTCCTTTGCCTTCTTGTCAGCTTCCTCTTTCGCTCTGACTTCCATCTCTTTGATGAGTTTCGCGGTTTCAAGTTTTACATCATCTTCAACAATTTTAAGTAAATAATCTTTTGCCTGGTCGGAGGTTAAACCAGAGATTCGCTCCAATTCCTGTACCCTTTGCTCATTCAGTTTGGAAACTTCCTCTTTCATCTTGTTGAGGGTTTCCTCCTTCTGAGACAGACTGGCTTCCTTCTTCTCGATTGCATCCGACTTCTTGTCGATGTTCTCCTCTTTCTGCTGGATACGTCTCTCTGAACGCTGTATCTCTGCTCTGCGCTCTTTGATTTCCTTATCTAACTCATTCTTGTTGCGGATATTTTCTTCCTTGGCTTCAAGAAGAGCTTCTCTTTTCTTGCTTTCAGCAGTCTTGAGGGCTTCATCGATTATCTCACGGGCTTTATCCTCTGCGGCACCAATCTTTACGTCAGATACTTTCTTACGATAAGCATTCGTAACTATGGCCGTCACAGGAATTGCAACCACAAGGCTGACCAGCGCTGTGATAACAATAGTGGTCATAATCAGGAGCTCCTCCTTATTTAATTTTCATTGTACATGCGGTGCGAAAACCGCCAAATCTATTATAGAGTGCCTAGAATTAAGGCATTCTAAATGCATCTACAACATATAAAATTTTATACTCAGAACTTTGTTATGTCAAGTGTGTCAGCTTCTCTTTTTCGAAAAGTCAGATATTTCTCATAGATTTCTCAATGGCGTCAAAGCTGTAGCCTTTGCGCATAAGAGAAGCCATAAGTTTCTGCTTTTCTTCGTATGTACACTCTTCGGGATTAAAATGCTTCTTTGAAAGAAATTTGATGATTTGAGCTTCTTCGTCCACGCCTCCGTCCTCGGATTCCTCAAAGGCGGAAATTGCCTTCTTAAGATCCGATGATGAGATACCCTTACCGGAGAGGTCATTCTTCATTCTCATCAAACTTCTCTGATCCCTGTAGGTTTCAAAGAAATCAAGACAATACTTGACGTCGTCAATATAACCATATCCCTTAAGGTAATCTATGGCCTCATTAACGGCAGACTCGGGATACTCACCCTGAGCGTACTTGTCTCTTAATTGTTTCTCTGTGTAGGGTTTCTTGGTGAGAAGAGCCATACCTCGAAGCTTGGCTCTCTTTGGAAGAAGTTTACTTAGAATTTCGTTATAAGATGATTCCTTTATTTCGGAATTTAAAGAAATGCCGTATTCCTTAAATTCGCCTTTGTAAAGTACAAAGGCGAATTCATGGTCTACGTATATTCTGCTTCTTTTCTTATCAAGTGGAATGATATCGGTAACAATCATAAGTCACCTGTTACTCCTTATCGGCTGTATCTCCTGTAGGAAGGCCAAAGTGCTCTCTAACCTTGGTCTCTATCTCTTTGAGAACCTCAGGATTACTCTCAAGGTAAAGCTTGGCATTTTCTCTGCCCTGACCTATCTTCTCTCCGTTGTATGCATACCATGCACCTGACTTATTGACAATGTCAGTATCTGATGCGAGGTCTAAGATATCGCCTGATGCGGAGATTCCCTTGCCAAACATGATATCAAACTCTGCTTCCTTAAACGGAGGTGCAATCTTATTCTTAACAACCTTAACTCTGGTACGGTTACCGATAACCTCGCCGCCCTGCTTAAGGGACTCAATTCTTCTTACATCCATACGAACCGATGAATAGAACTTGAGTGCACGTCCGCCTGTAGTAGTCTCGGGATTACCGAACATTACACCAACCTTCTCACGAAGCTGGTTGATGAATACTACGGAACAATTACTCTTGCTGATTACACCTGTAAGCTTTCTTAATGCCTGTGACATAAGTCTTGCCTGGAGACCTACGTGAGAATCGCCCATCTCACCGTCAATCTCTGCCTTGGGTACAAGTGCTGCAACAGAGTCGATTACAACTATATCGATAGCGCCGGAACGAACCATGGTCTCTGCAATCTCCAAAGCCTGTTCGCCGTTATCCGGCTGTGAAATGTAGAGGTTATCAATATCTACACCAATGTTCTTGGCATATACAGGGTCAAGAGCATGCTCGGCATCAATGAAACCTGCAATACCGCCTCTCTTCTGAACCTCAGCAATCATGTGAAGTGTTACTGTAGTCTTACCACTGGATTCAGGACCGTAAATCTCAACGATACGTCCCTTGGGAATTCCGCCAAGTCCAAGTGCAATATCAAGGCTTAAGGAACCTGTGGGAATGGTCTCGACATTCATCTGTGCCGAGGGATCTCCAAGTTTCATAACGGCTCCCTTGCCGTACTGCTTCTCAATCTGTAACAATGCCGCATCCAGTGCTTTAAGTTTTTCGTCTCTTTCCATTACCTTCTCCTTCTGCCCGAACGTTAGTTCTAAGAATAGGATAAACAAATGTTCGGGAACTGTCAATAGTTTTTTATAAAATTTTTAGCACTCTGAAAAATTTGGCGATTGCCCCGATAAACCAAAGTTTATAAATCAATAAGAACATAGTTATAATACACCAGGTTTACCCGATGCACAAATTAAATTTTTATAAACTTTCAGGCTTTGGCCATGGTAACGTCTCTTCTCCACCTTACAACAGCCACACCTATGATAATCACATATCCTATTATGCTGTAGACTGTGGGAAGCTCGTTAAAGAATATAACTCCCCAGATTGTTGCGAATATAACCTGCGTATAGTCGAACACCGAGATATTCTTGGCGGGTGCAAATCTGTAAGCGGACGTAATCGAAAACTGACCAAGTGCGGCCGAAGCACCTGCCATGATAAGCATGAGCCACTGTTCCCTGCTCATCGGAACATAGTCTAAAATCAACCATGGCAGAGAAAAAAGGCATGAGAACAAAGAAAAGCATATTACGATAATGGGTGTTCTCTCTCCTTTGCCTGTTGCTCTTCTTACAAATACATAAGCGGTACCTGCACCAAGTCCTCCATAGAGCCCCGCAAGGGCCGGTACAAGAGTCATATTACTGCCTGTCGGACGAATGATAAACATTGCCCCGACAAATGCCGTTATGGTCGCAAATATGTCAAATTTGGACGGTTTTTCTTTTAAAAGGGGTATAGATAAAAGAATCGCGAAGAAAGGAGACAGCTTGTTAAGCATGTTGGCATCTGCAAGAAGAAGCCTGTCTATCGCATAGAAATTGCAGACTACGCCTGTTGTTCCAAAAAGGCATCTGAAGAAAACATCCCATCTGCAATCCTTTTTTACACTGAATTTCTCTCTCTTTACAATAAGGGTTGTAACAGCAATGACAAGAGCAAAGGCATTTCTGAAAAAGACCTACTGCATGGAGGGAAGCTCCCCGGATAATC
>JAGACI010000215.1 GCA_017614185.1 Lachnospiraceae bacterium
ATCTCGCACCAGTCGTAAAAGTACTCCCTGTGCTCACGAAACAGCGGCAGGAATTCACTGTATAAATCATAGAATTCAAAAAGTCCCGGTAAATGATAATACGCCACAGAGCGCATCGGTTATTTCTCCTTCTTCGTCAAAACAAACCGCATACCTCGTCCCCCGGGTTAACCCAGGCTAAGTAACGCGACGGTTTCTACCCCCGAAGTCCAGGGGAATTGATCAACTGCAACAGCCTTCACAAGGCGGTAGCCATTCTCTATAAAGATTTCCAGATCCCGCTTAAGGCTTGTAGGCTTACAGGAGACATAAACGATATTTGGAACTCTGTAATTAATGATCTTGCCGATAGCCTTGGGATGAATTCCGTCACGAGGCGGGTCAAGAATAATGTAGTCGGGCTTATCCTCGATATCGTCAAGGACCTTTAAGACATCACCCGCAATGAATTCACAGTTATCAAGATTATTAAGTGCTGCGTTTGCCTTGGCGGCTTCCACAGCCTCTTCAACTATCTCAACACCTATTACCTTACCGGACACCTTGGCCATAAGCTGTGCTATAGTACCGGTTCCGCTGTATAGGTCAAAAACAGTACCACCGGCTTTGATTCCGTCTCCCACATATTCTCTTACAGTATCATAGAGAACCTCTGCTCCGGCCGAGTTCGTCTGGAAAAAAGAGAAGGTGCTTACTTTAAACTTAAGGCCCAATAGTTCCTCATAGAAGTAATCATGCCCGTGTAAAACATGGATTGCCTCAGGAGTAACCGTATCGGCCACGTTATCGTTATCAATCTGAAGAATTCCCGCGAAACTTCCCTTTATCGGAAGTGAAAGAAGGGTATCTCTGTACTCTTCCATCGTTTTACAGCCTTCCGCGGTAATGGAAGGATCCTGCGTCGAAGTAACAAGGCCCACAAGGATTTCACCCGTCGCATGACCTTTTCTTACAAGAAGATGTCTTAATACACCTTCATGCTTAAGTCTGTGATAATAGGGCACATTCCTCTTTTTAAAGAAATCAAGGGTAGCAGACAGAATAAGCCTGTAGTCCTCATCGACAATCTTACAGGTATCAACGGTTACAACGTCATAAAAGCTGTTTCTCTTATGCATTCCAAGAGACAGAGGGCCATCCTTAAACTCATCACCAAAGGAGAACTCCATCTTGTTGCGATACCCGTATAAAGCAGGGCTTTTCTTGATTCCTTCAAACTTCCACTCATCATCCTGGGCAGAAGCGCCCTCTGAGACAAGCTTTCTTACCTGCTCTTCTTTTATCTTTAATTCATCCTCGTAATTAAAGGATAAATAAGTACAGCCCCCGCAAACACCGAAGTGGTTACATACCTCTCCGGTTTCACAGGGGCTCTTTTTCAATACTTCAAGTAAACGGCCTTCAGCTCTGCCGTTTCTTACTTTGGATATCCCAAGAGATATTGTCTGGCCGGGAAGCGCATTCTTAACTGTAACAAGCCCTTCCTCAGTCTTAACTATTCCCTTGTTGGGAAAATCCACTCTTTCAACAATGCCTTCGATTATCTGACCTTTTTTCACCTGGTTCTATTCCTCTTCGGAACCGTAAACCTCGTCAAAATCGTCATAATCGTACTGGGCAATTCTCTTCTTTTCTACCTTCTTGATAATAGAAATTGTAAGGCAAACTACTGAAGCTATAACGACTACCGCACCCACACAAATGAGGACCCATTTGAGGATATCGTCATCGTCATCTGATTTTCCTTCCAGCAGCTCTCCGAGTTTAATGCCTGCCAAAAGTTCTTCAAACTTCTTGGTTCCGTATCTTTTAAGTAATTTATTCATCTGGTTCATTGTGCCCTCCAATCGCCATTAAATGTAACAAAAGAATAGCACATTTTTAAATCTTTCTCAACTTGGAGAAGATGGCATACATTATCCTTGTACCTGAGTTGTCAAAGTCGACCGTAACCTTGTAATCTCTCGGTTCCTTGTCGATTTTCATAACCGTTCCGTCACCGAACTTGATGTGTCTTACTCTGTCTCCGACGGTATACTCAAGCTCGCCGAGGTTCATATCCGACCCCTTGGCAAGTCCTGAAATCTGGTTGAGATTTCTGACCTCCTTGGCCATTGCAGGCATGCGCTCGCTGCTCTTCCTTACAACGGCTCTGGGCCTTACAATTGCCGATTCCATGTAGTCATCGTCATCTCTTGGTCTTCTTACCTGAGGCTTATTGTCGAGAAGTTCCATGGGAATCTCTCTTACAAAACGGCTTACCGCATTGTAGCTTATTTCACCTCTGGTCATCCTGCACTTGGCGCAGCACAAGGTCAAATCCTGCATTGCTCTCGTCATTCCGACGTAGCAAAGACGTCTTTCTTCCTCAAGCTCATCTCTCTCATCGGCAACAATCGCCATCATTCCGGGGAAGATTCCATCCTCCATTCCTGCCATGTAAACATGGGGGAATTCGAGGCCTTTGGCTGCGTGAAGCGTCATAAGCATAAGCTTTTCAACATCATCGTCCGTTTCATCAAGATCGGTCACCAAAGCAACCTCTGCGAGGAAATCGGAAAGCGTCGCCTCATCGTTTTCGTCGACAAAAGTGTTAATCTTCGTAATCAACTCATCAATATTGCCGATTCTGTCGAGTGCCGACTCGTCCTCGTCTTCCTTAAGTGACTCAACATACCCTGTTTTGGATATAATCTCATCCATCAAATCAACGAGGCTGTACTCTTCCATCCTGTGTCTGA
>JAGACI010000216.1 GCA_017614185.1 Lachnospiraceae bacterium
TAAGAGTTGCCATGTTTGCAGATTCCCATATGGGAACAACCTTCGATGCAGAAGGTTTTGAAAAGAACATGGATAAGCTTATGGAATATAATCCGGATATAGTGCTTATAGTCGGAGACTATGTTGATGACAGCACAACTAAGGAGGACATGATAAAAGCCTCTGAAGTCTTAGGAGAGCTGAATCCGAAATACGGTGTATGGTATGCCATCGGAAATCATGACAGAGGATATAACAGAGCCGAAGAAAAGTCTTTTGACGAAAAAGAACTTGTGAAAGCTTTAATGGATAACGGTGTTGGAATTCTTGTAGATGAGACTGTTCTAATAGATGACAGATTTTATCTGGTTGGTAGAGAAGATGCTTACTATTCGGACAGAGAAGATATTTCCGGGTTAACGGCTGACCTTGATAAAGAGATTTACAGTATTGTTATGGATCATCAGCCTACCGATTACGCCAATGAAGCCGCAGCAGGCGTTGATCTTGTTCTCTCCGGACACACTCACGGCGGACAGCTTTTCCCTGTTAATCATGTGGGTGACTGGTTTAAAATTAATGACAGAACCTACGGATACGAGAGAAGAGATAACACTGATTTCATCGTAACATCAGGAATCTCAAGTTGGGAGATACCTTTTAAAACAGGAACCCAGTCAGAGTTTGTGATAATTGATATAAGCGGAAAATAAAAGAGAATGCGTTAAAGCGCATTCTCTTTAAACATTCTCATCATTTCGTTGGTTAAGCTTAAGTTGTTAGGCTGAAGAACTATCTCTTCGCGTTTAACCCATTCTGCATACTTTAGTTCGCTTTCATCCATTTTAATTGTCGGATCACCGTCTACATCACAGTAAAATCCCATCAGGATGTCCTGGGCCATTCCCCAGGGCTGAGACTTATAGTACCTGATATTCTTAACTTTAACTCCGGTTTCTTCCATAACTTCTCTTGCAACAGTTTCTTCAAGAGTTTCACCAATCTCTGTAAAGCCTGCAACCAAAGCGTTATGGGCAAATCCCCTTTTGTATTTTGTAATAAGGAGTGAATCGCCGTTTGTAACTCCTACGATGACAGCGGGATTGATTCTTGGATAAATCACATTGCCGCATTTGGGGCATCTTAAAGCTCTTTCCTTTTCATCGGGAATAAGCTTATCCGTACATTTCCCGCAAAAGATATTGTCTGAGTACCACTTCCACAAATGATATCCAGTGAAGACCGCGAATACTTCCTTTCCCTCAAATAAATCTCTGACTTCTCGGACAGAGTAGTAATCGAATCCATTTCCGGGTTCCTTCGCTCCTTCTAAATCGAGAAAGAAAGCTGTTTCATCAAGAGAGAAAAGATAGACGGTCCGGCCTTTTGAGCCTTTTCCCTTCGGGAATATAACCTTGTCTTCTTTTTTCCCAAGAAGCATTTTACCTTCACTGTTAAAAATCATTACACAGTCATCATCTGTAATGGTCTTATTAACATATTCATTTTTTAATCTGCTTGGGTAAATATCCTGTATCATTTAAATATTTCCTTATTCCCTTCCCCTAAAGGCATTATTTTCTTGATTCTATCACATATGCATGGCAGAATTCATCAATAAACTTTTCCATGGCACCATCGGCATCATGCCTTTCCGCGTTATCAGAGTCGTGTTCGAAATCCATTACGGAGTGAACTCCCATTGCAAAAACAAGAGCAGCCGAGTCTGTGTTTTCGAAATGCATTATTTCTTTTTCATTCATTACATCAAAAAGCATTTTTGTTGCAGCAATCATTCGGTTGTTTTCTTCAACCATTACTGACGCGGCCATGGGATTATATACGCGCTCGGACATTATGAGTCTGTAGAACTTATCAAGCTCAGGCTTTTTGTTAATAGCTTTATACGAGTTAACAACGCCTGTCAGGATTTCCTTAGGAGAGTGACCTGAAAGAAGCGCATTGTAATCAGTACTTCCAACGCCCTGTTCTTCCTTGGCTTTCTCACGGAAATACTCATACATGCTCTCTATAATTTCAGCTTTTGACTTAAAATGGCTGTATAGAGACGACTTCTTAAGCCCGACTTTATCAGCAATTTGAGACATGGAAATGCTTCCGAGACCCTTCTCACAGGCAAGTTCTAACGTTGCTTCCAAAATGTCCTGTTTTGATTTCATTCTTACTTAAATTCCTTCCCAAACTTATCTAAGAATAGGTGTACACCAAGTCCTGCATTAAATACTACAGCGGAAAATACGCTGAATCTTTCAAATATTCCAAAGATCGATTCCGGGAATACCGCCATTCCAAAAGGTCCGAGGATCATCGATGTAAGGCATACAATTGCCAGAACAAACAATGATTTCATTCCTTCTTTCTTTGATCCGATGATTGACAAAATCATTGAAGCAAGCGAAAGAATAACAACAAATGCCGTAGTAACAAGGTGCATTACATTCTGTGGATGAGAATTCGGTGCATCGCTTACCCAGGGGAAAAGCTTGTATCCTATTGATGATACCCACTCCATTCCGGCGAAGCAGTAAATTCCGATTCTTAAAAGCTTCGTCTTACAGTTTTGAACCGCTACGCAAACCGCCATAATACATACAAGTGAGCAGGGTCCGTGTAAACAGTTAAGATACTCGGCAAGTTCTTTTGACGGTGCGCCAACGGCACTGAGTTCGCTGACTGCAGTGCTCACCCAGTTATAACCCGGGTAAGCTA
>JAGACI010000217.1 GCA_017614185.1 Lachnospiraceae bacterium
AAGAAGTCCGGATGCCATCGGGATGTTGTAGAAAAGACCGAAGTCGGCATTGAAGATTTTACCTACATCCATAATGATAAGGATTACGATCATGGTCTTAAGGTGAGGAAGTGTAACGTACTTAATCTGCTGCCACTTGCCTGCGCCGTCGATTGCAGCTGCCTCGTAAAGGCTGGAGTCGATTCCGGTGATTGCCGATAAGTAAAGCACGCATCCGTAACCGGTGCCCTTCCAGAGTCTTGCTGCGGTTAAGATGAAGGGCCAGGGTTTCTTGTAGTTGTACCAGTCGATTATCTGGTCTGCAGGAACTCCCTTTGCCTTCTGCATGTTAGGGATAAGTCCGTTTGTGGGAGCAAGGAATGCGTAAAGGAAATAGCTTGCTACTACCCATGACATGAAATAAGGGAAGAACATCAATGTCTGATAGGTCTTCGCCACAAACTTGTTGGTTACTTCGTTAAGCATAATTGCGAATGCTACTCCGAAGAATAATCCCAAAACTATGAACAAAAGGTTGTAACCTATTGTGTTTCGAATCATTATCCATGCGTTACCTGAAGCAACGATGAATTTAAACTTTGCAAGTCCCACCCATTTACTGTGAATAATATTTTGTAATAATGTGGGGTTCTTGGGGTATACTTTATAATCCTTAAATGCTAAAATGATACCGAACATTGGCAGGTATCTTAAAAGCAACAGCCAAATCGCACCGGGAAGTACCATGGTGGTCAGCATGAAGGTTTTTTTACGTCTGGCGGACTTCTTCTTCGCAAGAGCCGCGTTGTCTGTAACAACCGTAGACATGTAATCCTCCTCCTATTTTCCTCTGATGATTAAATTTTATAAAAATTTTATAATTGATTGAATTGTTGATTTTGTTATTTTTTGACTTTTCTTGGCATCTTTTTTGTCATTTATTGTTCAAGATGCCAAAAAATACAACGAGGTATAAACATGTGGAAAGCTGAAAACTGGAAAGATTATGAAGTAATAGACACCGGAGACGGTGAAAAGCTGGAGCGCTGGGGCGAGTACCTTCTCGTACGTCCCGATCCCCAGGTTATCTGGAAGAGCGATCACAAGAATCCCGGATGGAAGAAAAAGAACGGGCACTACCACCGTTCCGCCAAGGGCGGCGGCGAGTGGGAGTTCTTCGATCTCCCCGAAGAATGGAAGATAAACTATAAGGAATTAACCTTCAGACTTAAGCCTTTTTCCTTTAAACACACGGGTTTGTTCCCCGAACAGGCAGTCAATTGGGATTGGTTTTCTTCTATTATAAAAGAGCAATCAAAAAAGAACCCCGAAAGACAGTTAAAGGTTCTCAATCTTTTTGCATATACCGGCGGTGCAACTTTGGCAGCCGCTAAGGCAGGCGCAGCGGTTACACACGTCGATGCCTCAAAGGGCATGGTTATGTGGGCCAAGGAGAACGCAGTCGAAAGCGGACTGGGCGATGCACCTATCAGATGGCTTGTTGATGACTGCCAGAAGTTCGTAGAGCGTGAAATCCGCCGTGGCAACAAGTACGACGGAATCATCATGGATCCGCCTTCTTACGGACGTGGACCTAAGGGCGAAATCTGGAAGATTGAAGACAGTGTGTATCCCTTCATCGAACTTGCGAGCCAGCTTCTCACGAAGGATTCCTGCTTCTTCCTCATAAACTCCTATACAACCGGATTACAACCTGCAGTACTGACTTACATGCTATCCAAAGTCCTTGTACCTAAGTTCGGAGGTAAGGTAGAGTCTGACGAAATCGGACTGCCTGTTACAGAAACCGGACTTACGTTGCCATGTGGTGCAAGTGGCAGGTGGAGCAAGTTATAGACTAAAGCAAGAAGTCCCTGAGACGTGCATTTCATAAATTCAAGACACGCTTCCGCTTTATATTCGGCGTTGCCCCGCTAGGCTCGCGCTCTCACAGTTTAGCTCTGCTAAACTGTTGCCGCTACGGAAGCGATGCTTAGCAGTCGCTTCCTATCTCGCCAAGCGGAGCAACGCCAAATAAAAAGTCTTGAATTTAGTGAAATCAGTCTCAGGGACATTTTAGTTTTAGGATATTTTTACTTCAGATTACATCTTAGAGCCTTTTGCTCCGCCTAAGGCTACACCATTTAGGATGTTGGTATCGAAAGCGTATGTGATGCTCTGCTCTTCTCTTGCACGCTTGAGTCCAAGGTTGATCATTCGGTCAAGGAGCTCGGTATAAGGAACTCCTACAGGCTCCCAGAGGTAGAATGCAAGGGATCCCGGAATTGTATTGATTTCGTTGTAGTAAATGTGTCCGTTGTCCTCATCAAGCATGAAGTCGATTCTTGCCACTCCGTTACATCCGAGCGCCTTGAAAGATTTCACTGCGAGGGTACGAATCTGTTCACGAAGTTCGGGATCGATTTCTGCGGGAACCTTACGGGATACGCTTGCCATGCCTGAGGACTTGCCGCCCTTTGCATTGCTTACGTATTTGTCTTCGTATGAGAGGATGTCCTTGGTGTGCATGGGCTCCTCACACTCGGAAGCAATTGCCTCGTTCTCGTCACCGAGTACCGAGCAGTTGATTTCTCTTAAATATGTGATAGCATGCTCGATGATGATTCTTCTTGAATATGAATAAGCATCATCGATTTTGGCTATAAGTTCATCTCTGTCTTTGGCTACGCCGATTCCGACACTTGAGCCAAGATTTACAGGCTTAACGATTACGGGATAGCCCATTCTCTGCTCGCAGCGCTCAACTATTGCGTTGACATCCTCATAGTCTTTAAGTGTAAAGAGGAGGCTGTCAAGAATCGGTACATCGCTCTCTTTTAAGATAAGCTTTTGAGCATACTTGTCCATTCCGATTGCGGATGCCGTAACATCACATCCAACAAAAGGCGCTCCGATTGTCTTAATGAATCCCTGAAGTGTTCCGTCTTCAACGTTTGTTCCGTGAACGATAGGGAATACTATGTCAAATTCAATCTTTGTTTCCTTGCCAAAGAGTCCCTTCTTGGGGGCTGCAAGATAGAATCTTCCGTTATCTCTTGTCATGTTTACAAGTGTAGCTTCGGAAAGGAGCTTCGGAATATCCTTGTAGCATTCTATTTTACCAATGTTTTCACCGACATACATATCTCCCTTTTTGGTCATATACACAGGGATGATGTCGTACTTTTCGGTATTCATGCTCATGATAGCCTGAATCGCAGAGATAACCGAAACCTCGTGCTCAACACTCTTTCCGCCAAACAAAACTGCAACTCTTGTCTTCATACTCTCTCCATCCTACCGGTAATTATCCGGTAAATCATTCTCCAATAATATGTATTTATGTCGCGTATCCTTTATAGCATACGCTTCCTTCATCGCTTCTTCAAGTTTATCAAATGTAAGACACTTATCTTCGGGATAACCAGTAGAAAGAACGCCCTCTCTAATAGGCGCCGAATGCTCTCTTCCTACAAGGAAGATGTAATCGCAGCACGCTGCCGCATAGGTGCCAAACTTAAAGTTATATTCTTTCTCTTTATCTCCAAGTTCAACCATTCCGGGTGTCACAAGGATTCTTAATCCATCAAAGTCACGAAGCGTCTCAACCGCCATCTTTGAACCTACGGGGTTTGAGTTATAAGCGTCATCGATAATGGAAACCTTGCCGTTTTCCTTAATCTGCATTCTGTGCTCGACAGGCTGAATACGTCTTACGGGAACAACTAACTTCTTAAGCTCTATTCCAAGAGTGTTGGCGCAGGCAATCGCGCCTACAAGGTTAACGACATTCTGAGCCCCAAGAAGCCTTGTCGAGAATCTGGCCTGTTCGCCTTTGGGAGAGCTTACCGAGAATTCGCATCCCGTAGGGGTAACCTTAATGTCTGATGCATGATACCCTCCGGTCGCGCTGCACTTTGCAAGGTCTTCGGCATTTGAAGCATAGAAGATTCTGTTGTCATACCCTTCCGACTGCTTCCTTATATATTCGTTATCTCCGTTTAAGAACAAAAGGCCGTCCTTTGGCAGAGCATCCGCCAGTTCGAACTTGGTCTTCATAATATTCTCGATTGAATGGAAGGTCTCAAGGTGCTGAGGCCCGATCGATGTAATAATCGCATGGTCAGGCTTTACGATATCTGTATCTTCCTTGATGTCTCCCACATGTCTTGCACCCATCTCACAGATAAAAATCTCATGTGTCGGCTTAAGTGAACCTCTTATGGTTTTGACTATACCCATGGGAGTGTTGTAGCTTTCGGGAGTAACAAGCACGTTGTAGTAATCCTTAAGAAGGGTCTGCAAGTAAAACTTAACGCTTGTTTTGCCAAAGCTTCCGGTGATTCCGATTACCTTAAGACCGGGAACGCTTTTAAGCATTCTCTTCGCGTCATTAATATAATATCTGTTTACGCACCACTCCATAGGCTTGTTCACCACATTTGTAACAACAGGCATGAAAAGCTGGAAGCCCGCAAAAAGAACAAGCATAGGATAGATAAACTGATAATCGATACTGCAGGGTATCGCGATAAGTGCTGCGGTAAGTATGAAATTTACTGCGACAATTCTTTTTACCCTGGCGGTAAAAACAAGTTTTTTCTTGGTATTATGCTTACGCCAGAAGTTATACTGCATGATTGTAAGTCCAAGAATAATCCAGATGACAACTTCAAGGCCCGGCACAAACATAAACACACGAAGAACTCCCAGGGGAATCAGAAGGAGCGCAAGCCACTGTCTGAGGGTCTCGGGAGTCATACGTTTAAT
>JAGACI010000218.1 GCA_017614185.1 Lachnospiraceae bacterium
AACCTGGGCTTCCAGCTGGGAAATGACCGTAGCCATTGCCTCCAGTTCATCCTCATATTGCTGTATCGCCGCTTCCTTGTTGTTGATATCGTAAGTTACGGCGTTTATCTGCTGTTCTTTCTCTCCGATTAAGGCTTCGAGGTTGGCCTGTTCTGCTTCCTGCGCTGCCATTGCTTCATCAAGCTTTGCTTTCTCTGCCTCAATCTGTTCCTTGCAGGCTTCAACCATCTGCCTGTTTAAAACATATTCATCGAGCTTCTTTCTGTCGTAGGCGGCAATCTCCTCGTAGTAATTGGCCCTGTTTAAGATTTCCGAAAAACTCTGAGCTCCGAGAATCGCATCAAGAAGGAAGTTGTTACCCTTCTCATACATGAACTGAATTCTGACCTTCATGGCCTCATACTGCTCAGTCTCGACTCTTACTGCTTCGTTATAGTCATTGGTGGCTTCATCAAGTGCGACCTGAGTTTCATCGATTACACCCTGAAGTTCTTCGATTTTGGCGGTGATTACATTTAAGTCTCCGTCAAGCTGGGTAACGTAGGCTTCAAGGTTGGACTTCGATGTCTCAAGCTCTTTTTTCATCTTCTTGATATCCGACAAGCCCTGTTGTATTTTCTTTTGTTCGTCCTGAGTCTGGCTGATTTGCTTTTGCTTTTCCTTGATGCTGTCAGACGTTATCTCCGCCCTCGTAACCATCACTGATTCCGATGATAAGAAAATCGAAAGGAAAAGAACAAGCGCCAGTAAAATGGGGACTCTTCTTTTTCTCATAAAAAATCCGTTTCTTAAATGTAATTTATCCCGTCATACAGATGTGGCCAGTAGGACGGGATTCATTGTATACAGCTTTTAAAAAACTAAACTCTTAAGTGCTTTCTGACAGTTACAATACTGCCGAAGAAACCGATACCTACGCCTATTCCGATGGAAATAGGAAGAAGGTTTTTGAAGATTTCTTCAGTGGTCAGGAAATTGAGCAATCCGGAAATTGCTGTAAATCTCTCTGAAACGTATGCGATAAGGTATTCATAAAGGAACTTGATGATTCCAAGAGGAATCGAAGCTCCGATAAATCCGATTATAATACCTTCAATGACGAAGGGCGAACGAACGAAAAAGTCTGTCGCGCCGACATATTTCATAATGCTTATCTCTTCCTTACGAACCGAGATACCGATTGTAACGGTGTTGCTGATAAGGAAGATGGATACTGCAAGAAGGATACCGATGATACCGACCGACACATATCCTATAAGGACGTTGACACCTGTAAGGGTTGTCGCGGTAACCTCGGAACGTCTTACTTCTCTGATATCAGGAATCGATTCAAGGTAAGTAACAAGTGCGGGCTGCATCGAAACGTCTGAGAGGTAAATCTCTATGTTTGCGGAATTGGCAAGAGGGTTCTCGGTAAATCCGTCCTGATAACCTTCAAGATAAATGTGTCTGAAAGTCTCCCATGCCTCATCTGCCGATACGAAGTTAGTCTCTCTGACTTCCTCTCTCTCGTTGATGATTGCCTCGATTTCTTTCATTCTCTCTTCGGTGGTTCCTTCATTGAAGAAAACTGTAACCGATACGCCCTCCTCAGCAGTCTTAACGATGTGCTGGAAGTTCATTACTACCGAATAGAAAAGGCCGAATAAGAAAAGACAGGCCGCAATGGTAGCAATGGATGCGAGGGAGAAAAGCTTGTTACGGAATATGCTCTTTATACCCTGCCCTATGCAGTAAAAAAATGTATTAATCTTCTTCATCGATATATACACCCATCTCTTCGTCGCTTACCACAACGCCTTTCTTCATGGTTATTACGCGCTTCTGCATGGCATTGACGATCTCTCTGTTATGGGTTACCACAACGACTGTAGTTCCCATGTCATTAATCTCTTCAAGTAACTTCATGATTTCCCATGAGTTCTTGGGGTCAAGGTTACCTGTGGGCTCATCCGCCAGAAGAATGGTGGGGTTGTTAACCAAAGCCCTCGCCAAAGCAACCCTCTGCTGTTCACCACCGGAGAGCTGTTTGGGTTTTGCCTTATATTTGCCTGCAAGTCCTACTGTTGCAAGGATTGAAGGCACGTTCTTCTTGATTTCGTAGTTTGGAGTCTCAACGATTCGCTGAGCGAATGCAACGTTCTCGTAAACGTTACGGTCCTTTAAAAGACGGAAATCCTGGAAAACTACACCCAGGTTTCTGCGGAATTTCGGTATTTTACGATGGCGGATTCTGGAAAGGTCGGTTCCCATAACCCTGACTGTTCCACTTGTTGCCGTAAGCTCTCTTAGTAAAAGCTTAATGAGTGTGGATTTACCCGAGCCACTGTCGCCTACAATGAAGACAAACTCTCCGCGCTCGATACTGATTGAGACGCCGTTTAGAGCAGGTGAGCCCGTCTGATAAACTTTGGTGACGTTATCAAGCTCTATTATGGCGGTTGTTTCAGGTAATTGTTTCTTGCGTCTTGCCATTTCTAATCCTCTGTCTTACTCGTATTTTTCCATATATTTCATGTACTTGACAACCATAAGGGCAATCTTAAAGGTGATTGCATCCTCAAAGATTCTAAGGTCAAGACCTGTAGTCTTCTGAAGCTTGTCAAGTCTGTATACAAGCGTATTTCTGTGAATATATAACTGCCTTGATGTCTCAGAGACATTAAGGTTATTCTCAAAGAATTTGTAGATTGTGATTAAAGTCTCTTCGTCGAAATCGTCAGGGCTCTTGCCGCCGAAAATCTCTTTGATGAACATTCTGCAAAGAGGAATGGGAAGCTGGTAAATAATACGTCCGATTCCAAGCTCTGAGTAAGCCACAATCTGTCTGTCGTCAAAGAAAATCTTGCCTACATCGAGTGCCATCTTGGCTTCCTTGTAGGAACGGCTGACTTCCTTAAGTTCATTGACAACATTACCGTAGGAAACACGAACATCCTTGATGCCTTCTTTGCCTAAGATGCTTTCGATTTCCTTCGCGGTCTTCTCTATATCCTTAACAGAGTCACTCTCTGAAAGGTCCTTAACAACTATAACATTATTCTCGTCAACTGCGGTAACGAAATCTCTGCTGCTTGCGCTGAATGAAGATCTGATTACCTCGAGAACATTGCTGTCCTTAATATTGCCTGTCTCAACAAGCATAACAACTCTGCCCACATCTGAGCGGATGTGAAGCTTCTTGGCGCGGCTGTAGATATCAACCAATAAAAGGTTATCAAGCAAAAGGTTCTTAATAAAGTTATCCTTGTCAAAACGCTCCTTGTAAGCGATAAGGAGACTTTGAACCTGGAATGCAATCATCTTGCCGATGGTATAAGTATCTTCTCCGGAACCTGAAGCCACAACGATATACTCAAGCTGCTGCTCGTCATATACCTTGAAATATTGATACCCCTGGATTTCCTGTGAGTCAGCTGAAGATTTGATAAAATCACCGGGAGGCGTGATATCTTTAAGCATATCGGATGTAGACGCGACTTCCTTGCCGTCCGCATCAAGCACGCAAACCTCCACTCTCGCAATGGCTTTAATACCTTCAACTGTGTTCTGTAAAATCTGGTTGGAAATCATAAATTGCCCCTCCTAGGCATTTCTTACTACCCCACTTAGACCATTTTAATATATTTACACAAAAAAATCTATATTGAAACCCCTGTTTTTTGTGAAAAATTTCCGAAACAAAAAAAGTGCACCTTTTAAAGGTGCGCTCTTTTAAAAACTAAAAAGGATTAGAAAAAAGGGAAAACTGTTAGGCTTTAACATCAAAGTTGCTTCCGACAGCGGGATTGACACTTCTCTCCATTGCTGCGGAATCTATCATTTTAATTACTCCCCGGCCGAGGTCTTCATTTGAATCCATAGCCTTGGCCAAAACTGCTGTTCCAACATCATTCTGTGTCTGAATGTTTGCCAGTGTTCCTGATAAAGCTGTAATGTTCATCAAGTTACCTCCTTCCGGTGTGTGTAACATGATTATAACGCGAAAAATGCGCTTTACAACCACCCAGGGGTAGTAGTTTTGCTACTTTTGGTTTACTTTAAAATGATTTTTGACTCTTTTAATTCAATTTTCCCTGACTTAAGAAGGTTGCCGACCGCTCTTTTAAACTGATTCTTACTCATTCCGGTGGCTTCCTTTATCGTTTCGGGGGAAGCATTGTCGCTAAAATCAAGCTTTCCGCCGTTTTGCTTCATCATCTTTACAAGTACATCTGCATCAAGAGAAATCTGAACGGGTGTCTTCTCCCTTATTCCAAGGTCAAGCTTTCCGTCCTCTTTTACAGCGATTACTCTTGCGTTAACCCTGTCGCCGACATTGCATTTTCCATACATCTCTTTCTTTGCGATAAGGCCCGAAAACTTATCGTCAACCGCTACAAAGGCTCCGAAGTTATCGCTTATCTCGTAAACGATTCCCTCGACGTGATCATCCTTTTTGTAAGGGCTGTCGGTTCTTAAATACTTGTAAACCTTCATAGTGGCCGCAAGTCGCTCACTCTTATCAATATAAAGAGCAACAAGCACCTTCTGGCCTGCCTTGACTTTTCCGATCTGTTCTGCAAAGGGAAGGAGTAAATCCTTCTCAAGGCCCCAGTCAAGGAATGCTCCGATTTTGCCGACTTCCTTAACATCAAGAAGTGCAGTCTCGTGAAGTGTAAGCTTAGGCTCATTGGTTGTTGCGATAAGCCTGTCCTTTGAGTCCTTATAAAGGAAAACTTCTATTTCATCGCCAACATTTAAACCGGCAGGGACCTGCTTTGTGGGAAGAAGCACCTTCTCCTCATCGTTTCCCTTTTCGGTAAGGTAAACACCGAACTCTTCTTTTTTCTTAAAATAAAGCTTTTGCTTTCTGCCTAATTCCATAGTTTCCTCATTAACAGGTAAACTCAAGGTTTACGAAAACGTCGCCCTCCGTATCCTGAAGGCTTACTGTGTATACGTTGTCTTTCTTTCTTACAACCGGTACGATTACCGAGTTAAGAAAAGCGGGCTTTCTGTACTCGACGCGAACCACCTTGTAATTCAAGTCTCTGGGTACGCATCCCATGCCCATTCTTATGTATTGAACGTTGTTAACGTGATTGTTCGTATCAAGGTGATAGGCTCTTACGATAAGGTTGTCCGCCTCTATAACTTCCACTCCCTCGCCCTCCGGAAGTCTTATCTTTCCTGTCGGAGCATTCATAGGAAGTTTGGGCTCTATCACATATTTATCCATCATGCCCTTTGGTGCGGGTGTAGGCTTCATCTCTTTAAGGTTAACCAGAGTCCAAAGTGAATTGGCCTTGGCAATCATGTTGCCCTCTGCATCCTTCATATAGAAGTTTCTCTCGCCAAGGAAAGAATGGAACTTATGCGGGAAGGTTCCTGTTGAAACCTCCTCCAAAAGCTTCGGGAATCTTTCTATCTCAATCTGCCATGAAGCAACCACCCATGCAAGACCAAGCTTATACAAAGGCTCAAGTCCTACGCCAAGTTCCTCCGACTGGAAAGTAGAAGCATCCTGAAAGTAATTCATCAATGCTTCCAGGGACAGATAGCCGTTGCTGTCCGTCTCACTGTATCTGATTCTGCTCTTAAATTCGTATGCCATACTTACCCCTCATCAAAAACCCATATGAAACAAAAAACCTCAGCAGATAACTACTGAGGTTCGTAACAGGGCTACAAGGATTCG
>JAGACI010000031.1 GCA_017614185.1 Lachnospiraceae bacterium
GAGAATTTCAAGGTTATTCTTGATATGAACCCTGCTACAAAGGGTCATGCATTGATTCTCCCAAAGGAGCATGCAGACAGCCTCTTTGATTTGCCTGATGAGACCGCTTCCAAGGTTTTGCCCCTGGCAAAGAAACTTTCAGAGAAGCTTAAGAAGGCTTTAAACTGCGATGGACTCAACATTGTTCAGAACAATGGAGAAGTTGCAGGACAGACAGTAAAGCACTTCCATCTTCATTTGATTCCGAGGTACGTTAATGACGGCCAGAAGATTCTTTGGAATCCTACAACTCCTTCAGCCGAGGAGCTGGACGCAGTATTAAAGACCATCAACGAGGTATAAGGAATCTGATGCGAGAGATTAGCGTTACAACGATTACAGAAGAAATTAAAGAAATGTGTATAGAGGCCAACCACTTCCTTGCGAAGGATATGGTTGGCGCTTTAAATAAGGCAGCCGACAGTGAAACCAGCGAACTTGGCAGAAAGATTCTCGGACAGCTTAAGGAGAATCTTGATATTGCGGGAGAAGATATGATTCCCATTTGCCAGGATACAGGTATGGCTGTCTTTTTTGTTGAAGTGGGACAGGAAGTTCATGTTGTGGGCGGAGGTCTTACGGATGCCATAAACGAGGGAGTAAGGAAAGGATATACGGAAGGGTTCCTTAGAAAGTCAGTAGTATCCGACCCTCTTCTTAGAGAAAACACGAAGGATAACACTCCTGCAATAATTCATTATGATATAGTTCCGGGAGATAAGATTAAAATTACTTTTGCTCCCAAAGGATTTGGCTCCGAAAACATGAGCAAGATATACATGTTAAAACCCGCAGACGGAGTGGAGGGTGTAAAAGACGCCATCGTAAAAGCTGTCAGTGAAGCAGGACCCAATGCGTGTCCTCCAATGGTAGTCGGAGTAGGCATCGGAGGAACTTTTGAAAAAGCGGCCCTTCTTTCAAAGAAGGCTCTTACGAGACCTGTTGACTCTCATTCAGATTTGCCTCACATAAGGCAGATAGAGGAAGATGTTTTGGAGAGAATCAATAATCTTGGAATAGGCCCGGCAGGTCTTGGCGGAAGCACAACAGCGATGGGTGTTAATATTGAAACTTTTGCTACGCATATAGCGGGACTTCCCGTTGCGGTTAATATTTGCTGCCATGTCAACAGGCACAGTGTAAGGGAGATTTAGAATGGACAGACATATTACACTTCCTGCCACCAAGGATGAACTTAAGGATTTAAGAAGCGGAGATTACGTTTATATCTCCGGAACAATATACTCGGCAAGAGATGCAGCCCATAAGAGAATGCAGGAAACTCTCGATAAGGGAGGAGAACTTCCCATCGATATCAAGGATGCCTTCATTTATTATATGGGTCCTTCACCTGCGAGAGAAGGCAGACCTATAGGCTCTGCAGGCCCTACCACCGCAGGCAGAATGGATAAGTACACCCCCAATTTGCTTAATATGGGAATGGGTGGTATGATTGGCAAGGGCAAGAGAACCAAAGAGGTTTTGGACGCTATTGTACGTAACAAATCTGTATATTTTGCAACCGTTGGAGGCGCAGGAGCTTTGCTTTCAAAGTGCATCCTCGAATCCGAAGTTGTGGCTTATGAGGATCTTGGTACCGAGGCGATAAGAAAACTTACGGTAAAAGATCTGCCCGCAATTGTTGTATGCGACAGAGAGGGAAACAACCTCTACGAGACAGCAACAAAAAAATAATGTTCGGAGGATGATTCATTGCGCCGAATTTTACTGATAGTCCTTAAACTTAACGGAGTATTTAAAGTTCTTCGCATGGCTTGGCGTTCAAAGCATAAGTCTTACGAGGAGAATTACGAATATATTAAGCAGGTGGCAATCAAGTCGATTAAAGCAGGCAATGTCAATGCAGAGTATCACGGACTTGAGAATGTACCTAAGGAAGACGGCTTTGTTTACTTCCCCAACCATCAGGGAATGTTTGATGTATTAATGTTTCTTGCATCATCACCCAGACCCTTCACTTTCGTAATGAAAAAAGAAGTTAGCGACAAGCCTATTGTAAAGCAGGTTGCTGCCGGACTTCAGGCGCTTTCCATTGACAGGGAGGACATCCGCCAGTCAATGACCGTTATTAACGAGATGATTAAGAACGTTAAGGACGGACGAAACTATATCATTTTTGCCGAAGGAACCAGAAGCAAGAAGAAAAATGCAATGAATGAAATGAAGGGTGGAAGCTTTAAGAGTGCCGTAAAGGCACAGGCTCCCATTATCCCCTGCGCACTTATCGGTTCATATAAGCCCTTTGACGGCAAGAGCATTAAGCCTGTAGATGTTGCTCTTTACTATCTTCCTCCCATGTACTATGAGGAGTATAAAGATATGAAGACTGTGGAGATTGCAGCAGAAGTAAAGAGACGAATTGAAGCAAAGATTGCAGAGGTTACGGCTGTTGATACAAGATTTGAAAAACCGATTGACAATGCGTAACCACTTAGATATAATTGATTTTGCGCTGTAACGGCGCGTTTGAATATTGGTAGCGGACCGAATTCAGATTCTGGAGAAGTACTCAAGTGGCTGAAGAGGCGCCCCTGCTAAGGGTGTAGGTCGTTTGCGCGGCGCGAGGGTTCAAATCCCTCCTTCTCCGCTCAAGAGCTTAAACGGAA
>JAGACI010000219.1 GCA_017614185.1 Lachnospiraceae bacterium
GCTCTCCAAGTTCAACCAGAGCATGTATGAAGCAGGTCTTTACAACGATGAGTTAACAACAAACTACAACGAGCGTGACTCCCGTATGCAGCAGGGTACATACCTCTGGGTTGAGGGTTCACTCGGAAAAGAGAACGAGATTATCTCTTCCGTACGTGGTAACGCTCCCGATGCAGTTCTTAAGTCATACCTTCTCAACCCTACAGCTGACAAGTACATCACAGCTTGTGGCGGTGAGGTTCTCTGCGTACCTTACTCAGCAGAAAACCCTGAAGGCGCTATGAAGTTCCTCAACTGGTTATACAAGAGCCAGGAGAACTACCTCTTCGCTCTCTACGGACCCGAAGGTGAGAACTACACAGTACAGGACGGCAGAATCGTTCTTAACGACCCCTCATTCGAAGGCTACTTCTATGAGTGGATGTTCAGAAACGCTAACTACACAATGTTCACATCTGATATCTCTGATGACTTCATCAAGACATATGAGACATGGGATGACAACGCTAAGACATCTGACGTTATCGCTTTCCATTTCGACAACTCCAACGTTCTTGAGATCGAGACAGACTGTAACGAAGTTATCAAGCAGGAGTTCACTCCCATTGAGTGTGGTTATGTTGATTTCGACACAAACTACCCTGTAGCTCTTGAGCACTTAAAGGCAGCAGGTATTGATGAGTACGTAGCAGAAGTTCAGCGTCAGCTTGACGAGTTCTTCGCAGCAAACGGCTACAATCACTAATTACGGGTTTAAGTAATTAATAAGCTAACGACAACAGGCAGGATTTACATCTTCCTGCCTGTTGTTTAACGATAGGAGATACAATGAAGCGTTTGTTAAAGAAAATCACCATTATTGTAGCGGCATTCTCACTGTTTACCCCATTTCTGAATTCCTTATTCTTACCCCAAGTTAAAGCAGAAGAGAATGCCCCTATCGTTATTGATGGTGAAGGGGAAGACTGGAATTACATTGCGCCGATATATAGCGGCGGCGGAGTTATCAACAAGGTATCAGCATTTGTAACAGAGGATAAGCTCTATGGAAAGATGCAGCTGTCCACTTCCGGAAACTTTGATACCTGGCATATTTACTTTGAAACTGACGGAGATACAACCAACCACCTTTACAAATCAGGTGCTGACTTCTTACTTGAAACAGATATTCTTTACGAATACAAAGGGGATTCAGGTGAGTGGGACGGCCTCGAGGGAATGGCTGTAGCTGTAGAAGACAAGCTCTCAAAGGATAGAAAAATGTTAGAGTTCGCTATTCCTTTGGAAGCATTTGGAAATCCCGAGAAAATCGGAATTCACTGTGCAACGGTAGCCAACTGGGCAGATGTTGCTAACAACCCTGAAAATCAGGACGAATACCTGGATGTTCCTTCATTTGAGGAAGTTTACAACGAAGAAGAGATGGTTGGTCTTACAGAAGAAGAGCAGCTTGCATATTTTGCATCCAAGCAGTTCGCAGGCACCAAAGATCAATGGGATTCCATTATGTATGATGCCGTTTTCAGGAACTCAAATCTTAAGAATCTTAAGGCCGTAACAGACGGCGATACACTTTATATCTCGGTTGAGGCAAAGGCACTCAGCAATAACTTTACAGTTTTTGTCAACACCGATAAGGCCACATATGAAGTAAAAGCAAACGGCTGCGTATACCACACGGTCAACGGTAAGAAGATGGATATGGGTACTCAGACAGAGGGCTCATTCAAGTCCGACACAGGATTTGAAGTGGCAATTCCCGTTGAAATTTTCGAGGGAAATACAGATAAATTTGAAATCTACATTGACGAAGAGGGCGAGCGCCTTCCCGACAATGAGGGCGAGAAACTTGTAGTTACCGCTCCCATCAGAGAGGAAGCTCCCAAGATTACAACAGACGGTGATCCTTCCGACTGGGCAGGAATCAAACCCATCGGAAAGGGCGAAGGAACACTCGGCGACCTTTATGCTTTCAGAGATAATGACGCCCTTCACGTTATGACTTACATAAAAGGTGTTGAAGACCCTGAGTCAAGCGCTGCTTACACCACAAGCTTATTTATAAGCGTTGATAACGATGATAAGACAGGTTTCCAGCATTCAGGATATGCAACACACAACTCAGGTGATGTTCTTGTTCAGGACTGGCATTCATACGGCCCCGACAGAAACCTTGAGATTTTCTACACAGCTGACCCCGTAATCCTTGAGTGGAACATGAAGAACTTCACAAACTCAGTTGAAGGTTACGAGAAGGCAATCGGTGCAACAAGCACACCCGGCGTATACTGTGCAGAGTACCTTGTTCCGATTGAGACACTTCAGGGAATCACACCCGGAATCAGCGACCAGCTTTACATCTGTATCGACAGAAACGACGTACAGACAGACGAAGAGACATATGAGCGTCTTACTCCCGAAGGATTCACTCCTGCAAGAGATTCGAAGAACGGCTCATTTGCAAAGGTTCCCAAGTACAACACAACATTCGACATCACAATGGGTGATTCGGATCTCAGTGACTGGGAGAGCGTTCCTGTTTGCTTAAAGCACGAGAACACAACAAACCTTATCGCAGTTAAATCTGATGAGAAGCTCTACACAATGGTTACAGCACCCGGAGACCTCTCAACAGTAAACAAGTATTACATCGCAACAGACAAAGACGGATACACGGTAGACGGCAAAGAGAATGTTTCTTATGTAGTAGAAAAGGGCGTTCTTTATGAAGTAACAGCTGATGATACTCTTGCCGATGAAGGTGTAGACATCTATCAAAGATATGAAACAGACAACGTACTTATGCAGATTTACCTTGAGAAGATCGGTAACCCTGCAAAGGTAAGCGTTGCGGTTGATTCCAATAACGGCGAGTATGTTCTTCCCGAAAGCGGAATGCTCGCAGTAACAAAGTCAATTGAAGAGTCAAGAGACGAGGGAGTGTTCTATCCCGTAGAAAGCTTTGAGTTCTTCAATAACCCGTTCAAAGGATGGGTAGGCTGGGCAGATACCCTTGAAGGTGACGTTGATACAGTTGCTTCCGAGCATAACCTTGTATACGTTGACTACAAGTGGAGTGAGCTCGAGCCTGAAAAAGGCAAGTACGCTTTCGATGAAATCGAGAAGCAGTACCAGTTTGACAAGTGGACGAAACAGGGCTATCGAATGGTAATCCGTTTCGTTATGGATAACCCCAATATCCTTGACGGCGATCCCGACAAGGAGAGAATGGATATTCCCGAATGGCTCTACAAAGAGCTTGAGGAAGAGAATGCCGAGGGTGAAGGTGCAGGTACCTTCTATCTTGGACAAAGCATCAAGGATTTACTTGGCGGATGCGGTTTCTCACCCAACTACAAGTCCCCCAAACTCCTTGAGTACCATGCAAACATAGTCAAGGCTTTGGCAGAAAGATATGATGATCCTTCAATCTGCGCATACGTAGAAGTAGGAAGCCTTGGTCACTGGGCTGAGTTCCATACATGGCCTACAGGAACAGGTGAGTTCCCTGATCCCGAACTTGCACAGCAGTACATGCAGCACTATGTAGATAATTTCCACAACGTTAAGGTTGGTATCAGAAAGCCTTACGCAGTAGCTGCAGAGAATAACTGGGGGCTTTACAATGATATCTTCGGTGTAACATCCGATGGCGGTACACCTACTTTCCTTGAGTGGGCTGCAACCGGTAATACAGATATGCCCGGTTCAACAGAAGAAGACATTGCGGCATCAGCAATGCCCGAGTGGTGGAAACTTAACTACTCAGGTGGTGAGTTCGCAAACGGCGACTTCAGAACCAATGCTCTCGATGAGAATATCTGCGCAGTACTTGCACAGATTCGTGACAGCCATACAACATGGCTCGGACCTTGCTCGGCTTGTGACTTCAAGATCGGCGATCCTGAGTACGACAAGTTTAAGTACAACATCGAGACAATGTTTAAGACAATGGGTTATCGCTACAACCTCTTCTCAATTACTGAAGGCGACCTTAACCAGGGAAGCAACACTATTGAGATGACATGGAATAACTCCGGTGTAGCACCCATCTACTATAACTGCCCCGTATCATTAATCCTTAAGGATGCAAGCGGAAACGCTGTTTACGAGCAGGCTATAGACACAGATACAACAAAATGGCTTCCCGGAAGAACCAATGTGAAGGCAGAGTTTAATATCCCTGCAGATGTAGCTCTCGGCGAGTACACTCTTGCAGTTAAGATGGTTACTCCCGATTCACAGGCTCAGGTTATCAAACTTGCCATGGAAAACGGCAACGAAGACGGAAGTTATGATTTATACAAGCTTACGGTAAATGAAGGCGTGGCAGTTGAAGAAACTGCAGAAACCACAGAGGAAACTGCAGACGAAGCTCCCGCAGAAGAGACCGCAAGCGCAGAAACTACCAAGACAAGTGCTACCCCGTTTGTAATCGGTGGTGGAGTTATAGCGGCAGGAATCGCAGCGGTAGCAGTATTACGTACTAAGAAAAGAGGAAAAAAATGAAACTGGCATTAATAGGAGCAGGACAAAGAGGCAGTATTTACGCGCAATATGCAAAGGAAAAATGCAATGCGGAGATAGTAGCTGTAGTAGATATCAGCGAAGAAAAAAGAGAGGCGGCCGCAAAGAAGTTTGATGTTCCCGCGAATATGCTTTTCGATAATGTAGATGATTTCTACAAGCTTGGCAAGATTGCAGATGCTGTAATCCTTGCGACAATGGACAGAGATCACTTTAAGCATGTTATGCCTGCAATCGATCTTGAATATGACATTTTGCTTGAGAAGCCCATCTCTCCCGACATTAAGGAGTGCTTAAAGATTCAGGAGAATGCGCACAAGCATGGAGTAAAGATTGTGGTTTGCCACGTTCTTCGTTACACCAAGTTCTTCTCAACAATCAAGCAGATTATCGATTCAGGAGAGCTTGGAAAGATTGTTACCATTCAGCATGCAGAGAATGTCGGAAACTTCCATATGGCACACTCCTTTGTACGTGGTAACTGGAGAAACAGTGACGAATCAAGCCCTATTATCATGCAGAAATCCTGCCATGATATGGATATTCTCCTTTGGCTTGTAGACAGCAATTGTAAGGAGATTTCTTCCTTTGGTAATCTTTCTTACTTCAGAGAAGAGAATGCACCTGCAGGAAGCACGGCACGCTGTCTTGACTGCCCTGTAGCCGACAAGTGCAGATTCGATGTAAGAAAAGCATATATGCCTATCATGGGCGACTGGCCGGCAACCGTTCTTACCGAGGACCAGACTGAGGAAGGACTTTTGAAGGCATTAAGAGAGGGCCCTTATGGCAGATGCGTATACAGATGCGACAACAATGTATGCGATAACCAGATTACCAACATTCTCTTTGAGAACGGTGTAACAGCAACATTCCATCTTTCAGGCCTTACCAACAAGATGCATCGTACAATAAAGGTTATGTGTGAGAACGGTGATATTTTTGGTGATGACTCCGAAGATTTCGTAACAGTTACTCATTACTCAGCAAACCACAAGTACGAGGGTGAAGTTACAAAGGTTCCCGTAAACAACGAGGAAGGCTTCCACGGCGGCGGAGACTACAGACTTGTTATGGACTTCATGGAGGCACTTGGCAATAAGGGCGCTGAGCTTCGTTCTTCAATCGACCGTTCAATCGAGAGCCACTTAATGGCTTACGCTGCTGAACAGGCTCGTGTGAACGACGTTATTATTCACATGGAGGATATCAGATAGTATGACACCTGTTGAGGCTTGTAAATATTTTAAACTTGAGGGAGAGGTTAAGGACTGTTCCAAGTACGGAAACGGTCATATAAATGACACCTACCTTGTTGTCTGCAATAAGGCAGACGGCTCGGAAGTTAAATACATCTTGCAGCAGGTTCACTGTTCAATCTTCAAAGATCCCGCAGGTCTTATGGAGAACATCAAGAAGGTTACATCCTTCCTCAGAGAAAAAATAGTTGCTGTAGGCGGAGATCCGATGAGAGAAACAATGAATCTCATCCCTACCGTATCAGGCAATATCTTTGAAAAAGATGAGAGCGGTGACATCTGGAGAGCATATGTATTTATTGACAAAGCTACCTGCTTTGACAAGGTTGAAAAGCCTGAGGACTTCTACCAGAGCGCTTATGCATTCGGTAAGTTCCAGAATCTCCTCGCAGATTTTGATGCATCAACACTTACAGAGACCATTGTAGACTTCCACAACACAGCAGTAAGATTCGAGAGATTCAAGACTGTTGTTTCCGAAGATAAGATGGGAAGAGCCAAGGAAGTGGCTGATGAAATCAAGTTCTGCATGGACAGAGCAGAGGATATGAGCAGATGTGTGAACATGCTTAAAGAAGGCAAACTTCCTTTAAGAGTTACACACAATGACACCAAGCTTAACAACGTCATGATTGACGATGCTACAGGAAAGGGACTTTGCGTTATCGATCTTGATACCGTAATGCCCGGACTTTCCATAAATGATTTCGGTGATTCCATAAGATTCGGTGCAAATACCGCCGTAGAGGACGAAACAGATTTGTCCAAGGTATCACTTTCACTTGAACTCTTTGAGACATATGCAAAGGGCTTCCTTGAGGGATGTGGCGGAAAGCTTACCAAGGAAGAACTTTCAATGCTTCCCATGGGTGCAAAGATGATGACTTTAGAGTGCGGTATGAGATTCCTAACCGACTATCTTGAAGGGGATGTTTATTTTAAGACACATCGTCCCGGTCACAATCTTGACAGATGCCGTTGTCAGTTCGCTCTGGTAGCCGACATGGAAAAGAAGATGAGTGACATGGCAGGAATTATCGAGAAAATCGCAAATTAATACGGTGTAAAAGGTGAAAACCTATAAAACGGCGCGGTCGAATTCCCTACAGACTGCGCCTTTTTATATGTATAAAGAAGGATGAAAGGCGGTTGTGCTTTTTGCGATTTCCCTATACAATAGAACACTGTAGGAGTTTTTAAGAATTAAAGAAAAGGAATACAGAATGTTTAAAAGAATATTTGCGCTTACTCTTGCCGCTGTCATGACTTTAGCTCTTGCAGCGTGCGGCAAGGAGGAGCCTGAAGTTATACCGGAACCTGTCGTGATAACGACTACACCCACACCCAAGCCCAAGACCAAAGTCACATACTGCTATATTGATGAGAATGAGACAGAGTGGCTTAAGGCGTGTGAAGAAGCATATGAGAAAAAGAACGATGACATCGATATAGAGATAAAACTTACTGACCCTGCCAATCTTTCGGAGAGAGCAGCAGGAGATGCTTTTGAGATTGAAAGTATGGAAATGGGAGATGCCATCGAAGGAGGTCTTCTTGAAGCTGTCGATTCATACTTGTCAAAGGGTGGAATCAGAAGAGACGAGTATTACGAGAATGTCCTAAACATGTTCCTTGAGGGAAGCAGCCTTTATGCCATTCCCGAAAGCTATGACACGGTAGGTCTTTGGTATCACAAATCGCTTTTTGACGCAAAGGGCGTATCCTATCCAAACGGCGATTTTGCATGGATGAACCTTGTCGATACGGTTGGAAGCATGACTGATGAGGCAGGCGGTGTATACGGCCTTGCTGTGGACTATAAAAGCCTCATTCCGGTACTTGTAACCATTAATGAGATTGGTGGCTATATCTACGACGAAGACGGCAATATGACCGGATTTGACAGCAATCTTACAAGAGCCGGAATTCAGTGCTGGGTTGACCTTATGGATGCGGGATATATCCCTTCCGTAGCCAACATGAATGAGACGGATGCTATTCAGAAACTAATGAACAATGAAGCGGCCATCGTATATGGTCTGGCATCTGACTATCAGACACTTAAGGGAAGCGATAATCTTTCAAACTTTAACTGTACATATATCCCGACACTTGGAGGAAACAGAATTACACCTGTCTTTGGAAGGGGAATTGCCATTTCGGCATCATCCGGTGTCAAAAAGGAAGCTTCTGACTGGATTTCATTCATTATGAAAGATACTGCGGCACTTGACGGTTTTATGGAAGTCTGTCACGGAGTTCCTGCTTCCATGAAACTTGAGGATAAGTATTCGACTATCGGAGGAGAGGAGCTTAACCTCTTTATATTTGCGGAAGAGATGAGAGAGAACTCATATAACCTGCCTGTTGTTGCTGATTTTGCGGCCAAGCAGGAGATGATTGCCGATAAGCTTTCAAATGTGTTTGAACTTAAAAATTCGGTGGATGAGGCCTGTATAGAAATTTGTGGTCAAATAAACTAAACTCTTCCATTATTGTCAGAATTCTTGTATAATTAACATATAAACTTACTTAGGGGGTGTTTCTTATGCAAGATTATAAGAAGATTGATTACGCTACCAATAAAGATGTGGTTCTTCGTTATGTTCCGGGACATTTCATTACTCCTTATTCACATGTAAACTACTACATGGATTTGACAGATATGAAAGCCCGTCAGAGAGAGGCAAGAGCAACAGGTGAAGAGCTCGCACAGCAGTACATGGTAACAGATATAGTGGACACAGTGCTTTGCCTTGACAACATGGAAGTTATCGGCGCATATCTTGCCAACAAGCTTACCAAAGCAGGCGTACATTCATTAAATGCCCACCAGACAATCTACATAGCAACACCCGAGTATGATTCGGCAGGACAGATTGTTTTCAGAGAGAACAGCAAGCACATGATCAAGGGCAAGAAAGTTCTTCTCTTACTTGCTTCCATTTCAACCGGAGGAACAGTTACCAAGGCAATTCATACCGTAAACTATTATGGCGGTGAGATTGTAGGTATTTCAGCTATCTTCTCCGCGGCTACAAGAGTTATGGATATTCCTATTCATTATCTCTACAGCCCTTCGGATTTGCCGGATTACATCAAATATAAACCCGAAGAGTGTCCCATGTGTAAAGCAGGCCAGCCTGTAGATGCACTTTGTAACGGTTTCGGATATTCAATTGTATAAGCAGATTTGACCAAAAAGCGTGGATGCTTTCCACGCTTTTTTGATTGATTTTTCACATAAAAAGGAATAAGATAGAGGATATTACTTCAGGGAAAAGTAATACATTTGGGGGAACCAGAATGATAAAGTATCTTTACCCTGGCTACCCGGAAGTTTCATCTCCGGTTGCCATGATTATTATATCCATATCTTTAATGCTGTTTCTGGGTTTTCTGATGACCCGATTAACGAAGAAACTGCGCCTTCCCAATGTTACAGCCTATATCGTAACAGGCATTTTGATTGGGCCTTTTTGCCTTAACATGATTCCTGACAGAGTGGTTACGGGAATGGATTTTGTGCCTGATATCGCACTCGCTTTCATAGCGTTCAGTACCGGTGAATACTTCAGGATTTCAACTCTTAAAAAGAACGGAATGAAGGTTGTCATCATTACCCTGCTTGAGGCATTAATGGCTTCTGTCCTGGTATTTGGGGTTGCGTACTGGGTTCTTAACCTAAACCTTGCCTTTTCAATCGTTTTGGGCGCTTTGGCGTCGGCAACGGCACCTGCTTCAACGGTTATGACCATAAGGCAGACCAAGGCAAAAGGCGA
>JAGACI010000220.1 GCA_017614185.1 Lachnospiraceae bacterium
ACGAAAATCGTTAAAATAGGTGACAGAGTCATAGGCGGAGGCAATCCGATACTGATTCAGTCAATGACCAATACAAGGACTGAGGATGTTAAGGCAACTGTCGATCAGATACTAAGATTAGAAGCTGCAGGGTGTGAGATTATAAGGTGCACCGTGCCTACATTGGAAGCCGCTGAGGCTTTAAAAGAGATTAAGAAACAGATTCATATCCCGCTTGTTGCGGATATACATTTTGACTATAAGATGGCGATTGCAGCCATGGAAAACGGGGCTGACAAGATCAGAATCAACCCCGGAAACATCGGTTCAAGAGACAAGGTTGAGGCAGTCGTAAAGGTAGCCAAAGAGAGAAACATCCCCATAAGAGTCGGCGTTAACAGCGGCTCTCTTGAGAAGGAGCTTGTAGAGAAATATCACGGTGTTACAGCCGAAGGAATAGTTGAAAGCGCACTTGATAAAGTCGGAATTATCGAGGATCTGGGCTACGACAACATGGTTATAAGCATCAAGTCATCGGATGTAATGATGTGTGTCAAAGCACATGAGATTCTGGCCGAGAAGACTAACTATCCTTTGCATGTAGGAATAACAGAGTCAGGCACGATTAACAGCGGAAACATCAAGTCTGCACTCGGACTCGGACTTATCCTCAATCAGGGAATAGGCGACACAATAAGAGTTTCACTTTCAGCTGATCCTGTAGAGGAAGTAAGAAGCGCGAAACTTATTCTTCGAACCCTTGGGCTTAGAAAGGGCGGAATAGAAGTAGTATCGTGTCCTACCTGTGGCAGAACCAAGATTGACCTTATTGGTCTTGCCACAAAGGTTGAAGAGATGGTTAAAGATATGCCCCTTGATATCAAGGTGGCTGTCATGGGTTGTGCGGTTAACGGACCCGGAGAGGCCAAGGAAGCCGACATTGGTATTGCCGGCGGAATCGGCGAAGGCCTTTTGATTAAGAAAGGCGAGATAATAAAGAAGGTTCCCGAGAACGAACTTCTTAGTACGCTTAAGAGCGAGCTTGAGAACTGGCAAGGATAGATTTTAATGAGTAAGCTGTTTTTTGAAGCGTTTCCGACGCTGCAATTTAAAGATGATTTGAGGGCTCTTTTTGAGGAGACAACTGTTGAGAGAATTTCAACAACCTCATCAAGAGACTATCTTCATATATATGTTTCATCTGAGCATCTGCTTCCGAAGCAGTCTGTTTTTGATGCCGAGAATCAGATTAAAAGACAGCTTTTTGCCTATCAGAAAATAGAAGTAAAAATATACGAGAAATATAAGCTCTCCGCGCAGTATACGCCGGAGAAGCTTTTTGATGTCTACAAGGAGAGCATTTTCCTTGAGATAAGAAATTACAGCCACGTGCTTTATAACTCCATAAGAAGAGCATCTTTTTCTTTTCCTGAGGAGAACCTTATGGAGATAACCCTTGAGGATTCGTTTGTATCAAGGGAGAGAAAGCAGGAGATAGAGGAAATCTTTGAAAAGATTTTCTGTGACAGATGCGGGCTTAAACTTAACTTTAAGATTAAGTTTAATCTTCCCAAGGTAAAAGACGACAGGGAGAATGCCGGAGAGGCGTTTAAGAGAGTATTCCCTAATGCTGTGGGAAACGATTCTGAGCCTTCGCAATCTGAGAACAAGACTGAGACCAAACCTGTGGCAAAAGAAAAAGAAGCGGCACCCAAAAAGGAAAAGGCCTTAACATATTCATCGAACCCTGACGTAATCTACGGCAAGGAAGTTGACATTGAACCGATAAAAATCGCTGATATCGAAGGTGAAATCGGAGAGGTTGCAATAAGGGGTCAGATTGTCGCAGTAGATGAGAGAGAGACAAGAAAGGGAGACCTTTATATTGTTTCTATCGATGTAACCGACTTTACCGATACCATAAGCTGCAAGTGCTTTATACCCTGCGGCAAAATTGACGAGTTTAACGCTGCTGTAAATACGGGTGCTTTTATCAAAGTTAAAGGCGAGGCATTATTTGATAAGTACTCAAGGGAGCTTGTTATCAATTCAATCAAGGGAATCCAGAAGATTCCTGATTTTACAACCAAAAGAAAAGACAATGCTCCAAGAAAAAGAGTCGAGCTTCACTGCCATACCAAGATGAGTGATATGGACGGTGTATCCGAGGTTTCGGATATCATCAAGCAGGCTTACGGCTGGGGACATAAGGCTATTGCCATAACCGATCACGGTGTTGTTCAGGGCTTTCCCGATGCGCTCCATACCAGAGACAAGCTTTGGGATAAGGAGAAAGAGAAGAGAAAAGCAGCCGGAGAAGAGAACCCCGACAAGAACGATTTCTTCAAGATTATTTACGGCGTTGAAGCTTATGTTGTCGATGACTTAAAGCAGATAGTTACGAATGATAAGGGACAGTCTCTTGACGAAAAGTTTGTTGTATTTGATATAGAGACAACAGGTTTTTCCGCTGAGAAAAACAAGATTATCGCGTTTGGCGCTGTTAAGGTTTAAAACGGCGTTATCACAGACCGATTCTCAACCTTTGTAAACCCTGAGGTGCCAATTCCCTACAGGATTCAGCAGCTTACAAGCATAAAAGATGAGATGGTGCTTGATGCACCTACAATAGAGAGTGTCCTTCCGGAATTCATTAAATTCTGTGAAGGCAGTATTCTGGTTGCCCACAATGCAGGCTTCGATACAGGCTTTGTTAAGGTTAACTGTCAAAGACAGGGCTTTCCTTTTGATTACACTTTTGTCGATACTTTAGGCATTTCAAGAATGCTATATTCAGACCACGCAAAGCATACGCTTGACGCTATCTGTAAGGTGCTTGGAATTCCCTTTGAAGGGCACCACAGAGCCGTTAATGATGCTGAGGTAACGGCCGAAGTCTTCATAAGATTTATCAAAATGCTTAAAGCCCAGGGCATAGACAGCCTTACCAAGCTTAATTCAATGGCTGCCTTAAATCCTAATGCCATTAAGAGAATGCAGCCTTATCATACGATTCTTCTTGCCAAGAACGACCCGGGAAGAATCAACATGTATACTCTTATTTCGGAATCTCACCTTAAGTATTTTTACAAGGTTCCAAGAATCCCCATGAGCAGACTCTTAGAGCTTCATGAGGGAATCCTTATCGGAAGTGCCTGCGAGGCCGGTGAGCTTTACAGGGCTATTCTTGATGAGAAACCGGAAGAAGAGATAGCAAGAATCGTAGGCCTCTACGACTACCTTGAGATTCAGCCTGTCGGAAACAATGCTTTCATGATTGAGTCCGAGAAACTTGAAAACATCAATTCCGTTAAAGATATTCAGGATATAAACAGGAGAATCGTTAAGCTTGGAGAGCAGTTCAATAAACCCGTTGTTGCAACCTGTGACGTTCACTTCTTAAATCCTGAAGATGAGATATACCGTAGAATCATCATGGCCGGAAAAGGCTTTGACGATGCCGACAGACAGGCTCCTCTTTTCCTTCATACAACGGAAGAGATGCTTGAAGAGTTTGAGTATCTTGGCTCCGATAAGGCGGAAGAAGTTGTCATTACAAACACCAACCTTATCGCGGACATGATTGAAACCATTTCGCCGGTTCGTCCCGATAAGTGTCCTCCGGTCATCCCTGATTCGGACAAGACTCTTACAGATATCTGTTATAACAAGGCACACGAGCTTTACGGAGATACACTTCCTCCGATTGTAGAGGAGAGACTTCAAAAAGAGCTTAACTCCATCATTACCAACGGATTCGCGGTTATGTATATCATCGCGCAAAAACTCGTTTGGAAGTCAGTTGAGGATGGATACCTTGTAGGATCCAGAGGTTCCGTAGGCTCATCTCTTGTGGCATTCATGGCAGGTATTACCGAGGTTAACTCGATGCCTCCTCACTACAGATGCCCGAACTGCCGCTACTATGATTTTGATTCCGATGAGGTAAAAGCATACGCAGGCAATGCCGGATGTGATATGCCGGATAAGAACTGCCCCGTATGCGGAGCACCTCTTGTGAAAGACGGTTTTGATATTCCCTTTGAAACATTCCTTGGATTCAAGGGCGATAAGGAGCCTGATATAGACTTAAACTTCTCAGGTGAGTACCAGTCGAAGGCTCACAAGTACACCGAGGTTATTTTTGGCGCCGGTCAGACTTTCAGAGCCGGAACCATCGGCACGCTTGCCGATAAGACCGCCTACGGTTATGTCAAAAACTATTTCGAGGAAAGAGGAGAGCCGAAGAGACACTGTGAGATTAACCGTCTCGTTCTTGGATGTACCGGTGTAAGAAGAAGTACCGGTCA
>JAGACI010000221.1 GCA_017614185.1 Lachnospiraceae bacterium
CGCACATATTGAGAATTATGGTTACTATTGGTGGATCAATGAGGACGGCAGCGGATACAGGGGACTAGGTCGTGGTGGTCAGGAACTGCATGTTTATCCTAGGCATGATATGGTTGTTGTGTTGCAAGCACAGGATTCGCCGAGATCGAAATTCTATACTCCGATTATTACAGATGTAATCTTAAAAGCTTTGAAATGATATAAATGAAGAAAAATCCAATTTGTGTAGAAAAGATGAGAAATAGATTAATTTTGTTGGAGGGGTTGCCGGGAACAGGCAAATCGACAAATTCCTTTAAGCTTTATGAACAACTTATACGTAATGGAAAAAAGGTTCACTGGATCCATGAGGTTTCACAACCGCATCCTGTCCTGTTTTTTACAGAAAGCTGCATGACCAAAGAAGAATACCGGGACTTTAAAAAGAAATATCCGGAAGTAGCAGAGCTTCTTGACGAGGTGGCAGAGGTTCGGAAAACTACAGTGGGAATTGATCAGGAGGCCGTTAGCAGAAGGCGGCAAAATGCCACGGAGCAGGCATGGTATCAGGAACTTCTACAATATGATGCTTTCCCGAGCGCACTGGATCGTTATGAACTTCAAGCACTGGAAAAATGGGAAGCTTTTGCAAGAAATGCCATGCAGGATGAAGAAACGATTTATATTTTGGACAGCAGTTTGTTTCAGTATCAGATTTTTACATATTTACTGAAAGCGGCACCTTACGAAAGGCTTGAGGTATTCGTGCGGAAAATCGTGGAGTGCATAGAACTGCTAAATCCTTTGCTCATTTATCTGTACCGCAAACGTACAGAGGATTCCATTGAATACCTGAAGTCGCAGCGTGGAGAACAAGATCTGGTGTCCACGTGGGAGCGGGATAAAGGCGAACCATATTACCAAAGTAAACAAAAGGATGTTACGGTATTCTATGATTTCTTAAAGGATTATGCGACGTCAGCCGAGAGTTTATTTGAGACCCTGAAGTTTGACAAACGAAGGATTGAGATTTCTGAAAACAATTGGAAAGCCTACGAGGATGAGATGTTGGGACTCCTTGAAATCAATCGCGTAGAGATACCGGCATATAAGGCAATGGAAGGAACTTTCGTAAATGTTGAGCATGGGTTCTCTTTCACGATTCAGGATAATGTGATGAAAGATCCAGAGGGTGTACAAAGACATCTGTCACCCAGATCACAGGATGAATTCTTTATTGAAGGAATTCCTACGATTCTTCAATACCTTGACGGGAATTCAATAAGGCTTACCGGACAGCAGATTATTCCGCAGTGGACGGAGACGGGCGCGATATACATAAAATAGTTGGTATTGTATTACTGAAGCTCAAAAATTGATGCTTTTATACTTAAATAAGCTATGATATGCCGCCATTTAAGGAAAAAGGGATAAAAATATATTTGGTACAATGCCCGAAAAATCAATGAATATCGAGGTTTTAAGATAATGATAAAAGTTTTATTTGTCTGCCACGGCAACATCTGCCGCTCACCCATGGCAGAATTTATGTTTAAAGATATGACTGAGAGGCTTGGCATCGCGGGCGACTTCGAGATAGCTTCGGCGGCGACGAGCGATGAGGAGTGCTGGAACGGGGTTGGGAACCCTGTGTATCCGCCGGCGAGGGCGGAGCTTGCCAAGCATGGAATCGGATGCGAGGGGAAGCGCGCGAGGCAGATGACGCGCGCAGATTATGAGAAGTACGATTATCTCATAGGTATGGAAGATATGAATGTGAGGAATATGCTGAGGATTCTCGGTGGAGACCCCGACGCGAAGGTCAGCAAGCTCCTCGATTATACCGACCGTGGGGGTAATATTTCGGACCCGTGGTACTCGGGAAGATTTGCGGAGACTTACAGAGATATTGATGAGGGGCTGAAAGGTTTTCTTTTGCATCTCGGGTATTGATACAAATGTTCGCGGACTGCATACATGTGTAAAGAAAAACAGGAGAAATTCCCAAGTTTTGGTGCTTGACGTGTCCGCTCGTAAAGGATATAATACAAATGATAAAAAATTAACAAAGGGACATAGGCGGACAGTGAGGTTAGACTGTCCGTTTTGTATGAATGATTATTAAGGAGAGAATGAATGCTTTCGGAGAAAGAGATTAAGACCCTTGACGAGATTCTTGAGCGCTTCGGCCACGATGCTACCAGAGTAATCGGCATCATGCAGGAGATTCAGAAGGTGTACCGTTATCTTCCAGAGGAGAGCCTTAGCTACATTTCCAAGGATTTGGGCATAAGCGAGGCTAAGATTTTCGGTGTGGCAACCTTCTATGAGAACTTTTCCCTTGAGCCTAAGGGTAAGTATGTAATCAAGGTTTGTGACGGAACTGCATGCCATGTACGTAATTCCGTGCCGATTCTTGAGGAGTTCAGAAAGGAATTGGGGCTTTCTGACAAGAAGAAGACTACCGACGACCGCATGTTTACGGTTGAGACCGTTTCCTGCCTCGGCGCCTGCGGACTTGCGCCCGTATGTACGGTTAATGATACCGTGCATCCTGCAATGACCCCCGCTAAGGTTAAGGAAATCATTGATGAACTTAAGAGTAAGGAGGTAGAAGCGTAATGGCATTTGATGTTGTTAAGACCAGAGAAGACTTAGACCGTCTTCACAAGAAATTTAAAGCTTCCCTCGACTCACAGCGTAAGCAGATTCTTATCTGCGCAGGTACCGGTTGCGTAGCCGGCGGTTCACTTAAGATTTATGAAAGACTTCAGGAGATATTGAAAGAGAAGGATATCCCCTGTTCCGTTATGCTTGAAGAAGAGCCTCATGACACTGTCGGTGTTAAGAAGTCAGGCTGTCACGGATTCTGTGAAAAAGGTCCCCTTTTAAGAATCGAGCCTTTCGGATGGTTGTACCTTAAGGTTAAGGTTGAGGACTGCGAGGAAATCGTTGAGAAGACCATCATCGGCGATGAGTGCGTAGACCGTCTTGTATACAAGGACAAGGACGGTAACCCTTACAGACAGCAGTCAGAGATTCCTTTTTATAAAAAGCAGACGAGACTTGCTCTTGAGCACTGCGGACAGATTAACGCAGAATCTTTGGTTGAGTATATTGCCGTAGGCGGTTATCAGGCAGTTGCCAAGGCTTTGTTTGACATGACCAGTCAGGAAATCGTGGACGAGATTACCAAGTCTACACTTCGCGGACGCGGAGGCGGTGGATTCCCCACCGGCACCAAGTGGGCACAG
>JAGACI010000032.1 GCA_017614185.1 Lachnospiraceae bacterium
AGGTTGATTACGCCCTTCAAGTAGCTTTGTACCTTGGGAACTCTGGTTATATGCTGCATACGAACAATATTGTCGACATATTTAATATCGATACCGTACTGTTCTCCGCCTACTTTGATCACAATATATTGAACTCTGTCATTGGTTGTCATCAATTCATCCATTGTCTATTCCTCCTCCCTTATTAGAAACAAGCATTGGCATCAACGATGAGGGCAACTTCGCCATCGCCGAGGATTGTAGCACCGCTTATTACCTTGCACTTGTTGATGTATTTGCCCATGGACTTGATAACGATTTCCTGCTGTCCGATGAGTTCATCAACTACAAGACCTGCGAGCTTATCACCCTTCTTAACGATAACTACTACCATATCGTCGTCTTTTGTCTTGTTTGTAGGAGCGTCGAGAACCTCTGACAAACGAATCAAAGGAATAACTGCGCCTCTTAAGTTGATAACTTCCTTAGCCTGTACGTACTTAATCTCGCTGGCCTTAACGTCCTCGATAGTCTGAATGGAGCCAAGAGAAATAGCGTATTTCTCGTCGCCGATTGAAACCATGAGAGCCTGGATGATAGCGAGTGTAAGAGGAAGTCTGATTGTCCAGGTACTTCCTTCGCCAAGCTTTGATTTAACTTCAACTTCTCCGCTTAAGGACTCAATCTTTGACTTAACAACGTCAAGACCTACGCCTCGTCCGGATACGTCAGTAATCTGTTTTGCTGTTGAGAAGCTGGGAAGGAATAAAAGATCGATGATCTCTTTATCCGACATTGTTGCACCCTGCTCTGCAGTGATGGTGCCTCTCTCAATAGCTTTGTTCTTAACGGCTTCAACGTCGATACCGTTACCGTCATCTCTAACCTCGATAACTACGTTGTTACCATCCTGGTAAGCGTCAAGGAAAATGGAACCCATCTCCGGCTTACCTCTCTGTTTACGAACCTCGGCTGACTCAAGACCGTGGTCTGCTGAGTTACGAAGCAAGTGCATCAAAGGATCACCGATTTCGTCTACAACAGTACGGTCAAGCTCTGTCTCTTCACCTGACATATAAAGTTCCATCTTCTTGTCAAGCTTCTTGGACAAATCTCTGATCATACGAGGGAATTTATTAACTACGCTCTCGATAGGAACCATTCGAACCTTCATAACCGATTCATGAAGGTTGGTGGTTACGCTTTCAAGATACTCAATCTGCTCGTTGAAGGATGATGTCTGTGAATGATCGGAGCCTGCAACAGATACAAGTGAGTTCTTCGCAATGATAAGCTCACTTACAAGGTTCATTAAAACATCGAGTTTCTCGATATCTACACGAACTGTTCTGTTAACAACGGGCTTGCCTGCCTTCTTGTCATCCTTGGCAGGTGCTGCACTCTTCGCAGGAGCGGGAGCTGCAGGTGCTGCGCTCTTAGCTTCAGCCTTGGGAGCTTCTTCCTTGGCAGCTTCTTCACCGGCTGCTTCTGCAGCGCCACCGGTAAGGTCTGCCTCTGAAAGGAGTCTGCCGTCTGCTTTCTCTATCTCTGAAACGCTTGTGATAGCTGATGCAATCTTATCCTGATCTGCATCGGATATAATAACAAGCTTAAAGTTTGTCTCAAATCTCTCATCCTCAATATCCTGAGCAGAAGGCTCTGAAACTGCGATTTCACCGAGTTCCTCTACAGCCTTAAATACGAGGAATGCTCTTGCAGCCTTAAGGATACAGGAATCCTGAACCTTTACGTCGAATACATAAACTTTCTTACCCTGCTTGATAGCTTCGGATAATACATGAACATGCTCGTCTGCAAGTTTAATTGAAGGTCCGCCTGTGCTTGCTGCTTCAGGTGCTGCTTCGGGAGCTGCTTCTTCCTTGGGAGCTTCTTCCTTGGGAGCTTCTCCGCCGCCTGACTTGCCGTTTAAGATGGCATTAAGTCTTTCGATGATGGCGGTATTCTCGTTCTCACCTTCGTCTGCTGAACTTTGAATGTTTGAAATATACTCATCCAAAGCATCCAGGCACTGGAATACAACGTCAATAATCTCCGAGTTAACTTTAATGTTGTTATTTCTTACCTCGGAGAAAACATTTTCCATATCATGGGTGAGGTTCTGCATTCTCTTATAACCCATGGTACCTGCCATACCCTTTAAGGAGTGTGCAGCACGGAAAATCTCATTAATGGTATCCATGTTCTCGGAATCTTTTTCGAGCTCAAGGATCTGTGTGTTAAGGTTTTGTAAATGCTCCTTGGATTCATCAAGGAAAATCTCTAGATACTGGCTAACATCCATATCAACTTACCCCCACATTTAATATTATCTCCTGTGCTATCTGGTCCAGAGCTGCTACCTGGTTGGAAAGTCCTGCGTTTACTGCGGCTTTAGGCATTCCGTATACAACGCATGTGTCCTCACTTTGGGTTATTACGTGGAGTTTCTTACCCGAATTCTTGAGGTTCTTTATACCTTCGGTACCATCTGCACCCATGCCCGTCATCACTACGCAGCAGATTTCATCGAAACCTGAATTTGCAAGTGATTCGTACATATAATTTGCACAGGGCTTTACACCTTCACGGTTGGGTTCGTCCGTATAGTGGATAGTGTAATCGGCACCGGTCTTTACAATGTTCATGTGGGCTCCGCCCTTTGAAAGGTAAGCATGTCCTTTCTGGAGCTTGTCACCTTCAGCGGCTTCCTTAACCTTAAGTTCACCTAAGCTGGTAAGTCTCTCAGCCAAGGATGCGGTAAATCCCACAGGCATGTGCTGAACCATTACGATGGGTGCGTTCAGGTTGGCAGGAAGTTTGGGTATAACGCTTTGCAGTGCTTTGGGTCCGCCGGTAGAACTTGCTATGGCAACTATCTTGCTTCCGGCGGTAACTTGTTTGTGCCTTGATGCAAGGGAAGCAAGTTTCTTAAATGCCTCATCCTCAAATACGGATTTGGCAGGTTCTGCTGCGGCTGCCGCTGCTGCTGTGTTACTCTCGGATACTGCGAATAAAGTGTCTAAGAAATGCTTCTTAAACTCTTCGTCCCTGCAGTCCATAGCTGAACTTGGCTTATGGACAAAATCTATGGCTCCGAGTTCCAAACATTCAATTGTGACCTGAGCGCCTTCCATGGTATCGGTGCTGGCCATCATGATCTTTGGTCTGATATTTTTCTTGCGGAGTTCTTTAAGAAGTTCTATGCCGTTCATCTGTGGCATGTTAACGTCAAGAACAACCGCGTCGTACTGACCGCCTTTTGTCAGTAAATTCAAGGCTTCCAGACCATTTCCGGCTATATTCACCACACGGAATCTCGTGTCACTATTGATTATATCACAGAGCACTCTTCTCATGAGTGCAGAATCATCAACCACGAGAACTTTTTTCATATTTTTTGCTCCTTTTACAGGCTATTTACTGTCAATTTGTTAAAAACCGCTCTCTTTTCTACGATTTTTTCTTTCTTCTTGAAATATATATCTTATTATCTCTTCTCGCTCTTCCATGTTGATATCCATGTACTGAACGCGGTGTTCAAAGGTTCCGGGCTTGTGCTCAACCTCCTTAACTGCAAGTACTTTGCCGACTAAGCAATACTCCTTTTTCATATTGTCAATTGTCAAATTGTACTTACAATATATAAGCTGATCTTTTTCATACTTATAATTGGAGATAAATCTTACACCGCCGCCACTGATATCTACGATGATGCTTCTTCTTAAAGGAATGCTGTCATCAACAGGAACCGCATCGGTGGTCTTGTCTCTGTTCTCGACTGCTGCGACCTCTTCCTGTTCAAGGCTTCTTGAAGACATATCAAGCGCACAGCTGAATCTGTAGAACTCTCTTCTTTGAACCTTTCTTACATTACTTGTAAGTTCAAGAACGATGATATAAACGTTGTTGCTTTTATATCTGTCAATGATTCTGGCATCGAACTGATAAAGAAGCTTACCCTCATACACGCTTACATCATATTCACTGTCTACGGGAAGAAGGATAAGCTTTGACTGCTCCATCGGCATCAAAACCTCTACACGATCCTCCGAAAGAATATCGTATACCTTGGTCTCGTAAACCCTCTTATTGTTTTCTCCCAAGTTATCGTATTTTACTCTTTCAATCGGAACCAAATCCACCTTTGATCCCACATTGATAAACTTTGATAACATTTGCTATACCTCTCTGATTATTTTAGCTGTCTCGACGCAATAATGTGCGAGAAAAATGCGGCCATTCCCCTCTTTTGTCTGGGAGTTTCCTCTTCCATATTCATAAGGCTCTTCGCAACCTGCTCGAAAGCCAGGCTCGATTTTGCCATAGGATTCTTGATTGAAACAGGTACCTGTCCAAGTACTGCCTGCATAAGTGCGTTATCCTGCGGAATCTCTCCAAGGTAGCTCATGGGAAGCTTAAGGTATCTTGCAACAACTGCGTTTAACTTGTTGTAGAGTGCTTCTCCTTCACCCGGTTTTTCCACACGGTTTGCAAGCATCTTCACAACCGATGTCTCTGTTGAGAATCTCGGATGTCTGTGGAGTGCTTTCAAAAGCGAATATGCATCGGTAATAGATGTAGGTTCGGGAGTTGAAACAAGGATAACCTCGCCTCCTGCCACAAGGAACTCCAATACCGCATCGGATATTCCTGCGCCCGTATCTACTATTATTATATCTGCAATGCTGTCTAACTGCGCTAAATTCTGTATTATGTAGGTCAGATATTCCCGGCTTAAATTAGCCATACCTGCTATTCCGGATCCTCCGGAGATAAAGCCTACCTCCATGGGTCCCCAGGTGATGATATCCTTGATGTTCTTTCCCTGATAAATCAAATCAAAAAGATTGTATTTGGGAACTGCTCCAAACATTACCTCGATGTTGGCAAGTCCGAAGTCCGCATCGAGAATAATTACTCTCTTGCCCATCTTTCGAAACTGTATGGCAAGGTTTATCGAGGTGTTGGATTTACCTACACCACCCTTACCGCTTGTAACGGTGATAATACGGGCAAGGGGTCTTTCGGGATTCGTGACCTCATTTGCTTTAATAATATTTCTTAACTGTTCGGCCTGATCCATCTACTGTTTTCCCCCAAGCAACTGCTTAACCGTTTTCTGCGGATTGAATACTTCAATGTCGTCAGGGACGTTCTGTCCGCAGGTAACATAGGAAATAGGTGAGCCTGTGTAAAGCTTAAGATTCAACAGGTTGCCGTATTCGCCGGTCTCGTCGAGCTTGGTAAATATAAGCTTAAAGCTGCAAATATCCTTATATGTATCCGTAATCTGCAATAAATCTTTGTATTTGGTGGTTGCACTTAACACAAGGAAAATATCCTTGTTCTCTTTGTCTTTAAGCGCTTCCGTGAATTCTCCGATGTTCTCCTTCTGCTCTCTGTTCTGATGAGAATGTCCCGCAGTATCGATAAGGATGTAATCGAATTCGGAAAAATCAGAAATTGCGGTTTCCATCTCCTCAACCGTATAGATGATTCTGAAAGGAACCTTCAATATGTTGGCGTATGTTCTAAGCTGCTCTACAGCCGCGATTCTGTATGTATCTGCGGTAAGAAGAGCGACCTTTTTCTTCTGTTCAACGCAGAACTTTCCTGCAAGCTTTGCGATTGTTGTGGTCTTGCCGACACCGGTAGGACCCACAAACATAAGAACCTTTACTCCGTTCTCCGAAGGCTTGATTTCCTCAGTCTGACCAAACTTAAGAATCATCTTCTGATAAACGCCTGCGAGGACAAAATCTATAGGCATATTGGGCTTTTGAAGCTTTTCTACTTCATCGAGAATCTGGTTTGCATACTTCTCATCCACCTCATTGTCAATCATGGTGTTATAAAGAAGCTTTATAAACTTATCAATTTCAGATTCTTCCTTGGCTTCTTCCTTAACCTCAGCCTTGGGAGCCGCCTCTTTTTCCTCCTCTTCCTTGGGAAGATCCTTTGTCATGATCTGCTTTTCAAGGAGGCTTTGCAAGCTTTCAAGTTTCTCCTCGATTGCAGCCTGCTCAGCGGTGATAACAGAAGGTGCCGGTGCAGGAGCAGGTGCGGGTTTGTAAACAGGCTTTGCCGTATTGGCAGGAGTTGTTGCAGGGGACGGCTTATGAGCAGCCATTCTTGCCTGCTCCTCCTCTAACGCCACTGTAACCTCTGTCATCTGGGGCTTTAAAAATGCGAACAAGCCTTTCTTCTTGACGTTTTTGACGTTCATTACAACGATGTTTTCGCCAAGTTCCTTCTTCGCGTTCTCAACAGCCTCGGCTTCGGTTTTTGCCTGAAATTTCTTGATAATCATACTATGCTGTCACCATTCCGACTGACTGCAACTCAATGTTGGTCTCTATTTCATTATAGGAAATAACTATCAGATCCCTGAAATAGTCTTCCGTCAGTCTCTTAAAGTATATTCGTACTATAGGAGAAGTGATAACGATGGGGTTCTTGCCCAGATTCTCCAGTTTAGTCACTTCATTTCCGAGTGAATCCATAATCTTCTTGGTTCTCTCGGGATCAAGGTTAAGATAAGCACCCTGTTCGGTCTGCTTAACGCTTGACATAATCTCCTGCTCAATCTTCGGGTCAAGCGTAACAACGCTTGTCGTCTCGTTGGCAGGGAAGAACTTTCCTGAGATAGCTCTCTTTAAGGATTGTCTTACATACTCTGTAAGAATATCCGGATCTCTCGTGGTAGGCGCATAATCTGCCAGTGTTTCAAAGATTGTAAGCAAATCTCTTATTGAAACGCCTTCCTTTAGGAGGTTCTGTAAAACCTTTTGAACTTCGCCAAGGCCAAGGAGCTTTGGTACAAGTTCGTCCACAAGTGAAGGGTTTGTTTCCTTTAAGTTGTTGACAAGGTTCTGTACGTCCTGTCTTGTAAGGAGCTCTGCGATGTACTGCCTTATTATCTCCGTCAGGTGCGTCGCTATGATTGAAGGAGGGTCTACTACGGTGTAACCAAGGCTCTCCGCTCTCTCCCTCTGTCCTTCTGTAATCCAGATGGCCGGCAGGTGGAATGAAGGCTCGAAAGTCGGTATACCTGTGATTTCCTCTTCAACATAACCGGGATTCATGGCCATGTAGTGGTCAAAGAGGATTTCGCCCTCACTGACCTGAATACCCTTAATCTTTATGATGTACTGGTTGGGATTTAACTGGATGTTATCCCTCAAACGAATGATGGGAACAACGGTACCAAGTTCCAACGCAATCTGTCTTCTTATCATTACTACACGGTCAAGGAGATCACCGCCCTGGCTTGCATCCGCCAGAGGAATGATTCCGTAACCGAATTCAAGTTCAATCGGGTCAACCTGCAAGAGGCTCGTGACATTCTCGGGTTGTCGTATCTCCTCCGCAGCAAGTTCCTCTTCGTCAACCTCACCTTCGATTTTGGCAGTTTCGATTGTACCTGCGATGGTTCTTCCCACAACGATGAAGATAAGTCCCATTGCAAGGAAGAGGAATGTGTTAAGCTTTGTGACAAGGCCGAGTCCGCAAAGAATGGCACCTGTCAGATACAAAGCTTTGGGAATGCCGAAAAGCTGTGAAACCAGAGTGTGTCCAAAGTCCGCATCCTTACTTCCCTTGGTGACAAGAATACCTGTCGAGAGCGAAATAAGAAGTGAAGGAATCTGGGATACGAGGCCGTCACCTATTGTGAGGATTGCGTATTTCTGAAGCGCATCACTCATTCCGAGGCCTTCTCTTGTGGCACCCATTACAACACCGCCTATGATGTTGATGGCAGTGATTAAAAGGCCCGCAGCCGCGTCTCCTTTTACGTACTTAACAGCACCGTCCATGGAACCGAAGAAGCTTGATTCCTGCTGGATCTTGTCTCGTCTTGCCTTCGCTTCCGCGTCTGTTATTGCGCCAGTATTAAGGTCCGCATCGATAGCCATCTGCTTACCGGGCATAGCGTCCAGTGTAAATCTGGCAGTAACTTCAGCTACACGTTCGGAACCTTTGTTGATTACAAGGAACTGAATAAGAACCAGGATTACAAATACTATACTTCCGATTATCAGATCTCCGCCGCCTACGAAGGAACCGAAGGTCTGAACTACGTTTCCTGCATATCCCTGTCCAAGGATAAGCCTGGTGGAGGAAACGTTAAGTGCGATTCTAAAGATTGTGGTAAATAAAAGCAGTGTGGGGAAAAATGCCAAATCCAGCACTTCTTTTACAAACATACAAGAGAAAAGAACAATGAATGCTATGGATATGTTAAATGCCAAAAGCACATCCAAAAGTACGGAAGGAATAGGGACGATTAACATTACAAATGCGGCTACCAAATAAAGCGCTACGCCAACATCCGCTCTCTTCATATCATCTCCTCCTTCCCATTATATTTTAAACCCTTCCCTTAAGCTTATATACAAAGGCAAGAACTTCCGCCACCGCCTGATACAGCTCGGGAGGTATCATTTCTCCGACTTCGACGCTTGAGTAAAGCATCCTTGCGAGAGGTTTATTCTCTACGATTTCGATTTGATTCTCCTTGGCCGCCTCCTTTATCTTCTGCGCCAAATAGTTTTCACCTTTGGCAAGGACAATGGGTGCCGGGTACATATCTGCATCATATTGAATAGCTACAGCGTAGTGCGTAGGGTTGGTGATGACTACGTCCGCTTTGGGAACGTTTTGCATCATACGTCTCTGAGACGCCTGCTGCATTCGCTGTCTGATTTTACCCTTAATCTGAGGGTCACCTTCTGTCTGCTTGTATTCGTCCTTTACTTCCTGCTTGGTCATCCTCATGTCTCGTTTGAACTTGGTTCTCTGATAGATAAGGTCGCCTGCGGAAATGATGGCGTATACTGCCGATATTCTGATTCCAAGCTCCACGACAGTCTCGAGAATCAAATCGAGAGCCTGAAGAATCGTCATATCATACATTGCAAACAGATAATGTGCTTTATCTTTAACGTAAGTGTATACGATGATTCCGATTAAAAATATCTTTAAAAGCGCCTTTATAAGCTCCACAATGGAGTTTACCGAAAACAGTCTCTTCACTCCGTTAATGGGGTTTAAATTACTGAATTTCGGCTGTAAGGGCTTTAATGTGGGATGCCATTGGACCTGAACAAAGTCACAAAGGAAAGCCACCACATATCCCACCGCGAAAACCGGCAGGCATATAATCAAAACTCTGATAAGTCCGTATCTTATAAGGACCGTAAAATCATTCTCGGGTACCATTCCCTGATACTGAACCGTTACCGTGGGGATTCTGTTATAAATCTCCGAAAAAGTTCCGAGAAACGATCTTCCCATGAACCCTGTGGCAAACTTCAAAGTAAGAAACAATGCAAGGATTCCGACGCCGTTTGCCAGTTCCTTGGACTTGGCGACCTTACCCTCTTTTCTCGCATCCTCTAACTTTTTGGGTGTGGCCTCTTCGGTCTTCTCACCACCCGGGCCCTCTGCAAAGAATTGGAGGTTATATTTTAAACTCACATCATTCCCTCCACGAAGGCAACCACCATTGTCTTCATCTCGGTAAAAATGAAATCCGAGATTCCCGGAAGCATTCCCACAGTCAGAAACATTGCGCCAAGGCCAATCAGGACTTTAAGCTGCATACCTACGGCAAACATGTTCATCTGAGGTGCTACCTTTGCCAGTACTCCAAGTACGGCATTAAGAAGAATCATGATGGCAAATATCGGAAGACATATTCTGAATGCTATCGAGATGCTGTCTCCCATGAAATCTATAAAACTTCCGAGAAGCCTTTCGGTATTGAAGTTTAAACCGTCAACAGGAATCAGGGTATAAGTCTGTGCAAAGGCTGTAATCAGATACCTGTGCATTCCGGTAACGATAAGCAAAAGGGTTACCATATACTGATAAAAAACGCCTGAAATCGTTACGTTCTGCTTTGTGGCGGGGTCTATCAGGTTTACCATTGAAAGACCGACTTCCATATCTATTACCGAACCGGCGAGATTGACGATACTGTTGCAAATTGTTGCTGCGAATCCAATCATGATACCCACAACAACTTCTCTCATAACGATAACCGCAAACCCTTCAACCGTCCTGTACTCGTAAGTTGCTCTCGTAGGAGTAAGCACGTAGTAAAGAAGGATTGCGAACATTACTCCGAAGGCAATCTTGACACGCCTCGGTGTATTGGTCATTGAAAAAAACGGAGCCACATAGACGAAGGAAACAACCCTTGCAAGTACAAGCAGGAAAAATTCGAAATCTGCAAGTGTGAAGGCACGACTTATCATCCGCTACCTCCTATTTCACATACAGGGAGAAGTTTGACCAAAGCTCGGTCATAAAGTCCGTCATCTGCGTAAGCATCCAATGTCCGAGAAGCATTAACGCAACGAACACGCCCACTATTTTAGGAACAAGCGTTAAAGTCTGCTCCTGAATGGACGTGATGGTCTGGATGATGCTGACAATAAGACCGATAGCAAGAGACACCAAAAGAACAGGTGCTGACACCTTGATGATTAAATATAAGGCTCTGTTGGCTATCGCTACTATCTCGTCTACAGTCAATCCCATGCTTTTTTATCCTAATCGTCAGTAAAAAGTCTTAACCAGGTTAACAATAATCAAGTTCCACCCGTCTGCCAGGACAAATAGTAAAATCTTGAAAGGCATTGAAATCGTGGTGGGCGGCAGCATCATCATACCCATACTCATAAGGGTCGACGCGACTACCATATCGATTATGATAAACGGTATATAAATCAAAAATCCTATCTGGAAAGCGATTCTGAGCTCGCCAACCATAAAGCTCGGTACAAGTACCGAAAGAGGGATTCCGTCCAAGGATCCGTCCCACTCTTCTCCGGCAATCTCCATAAACACTCTTACGTCCGAAGACTGCGTCTGAGTGTACATGAAATTCCTGAGTGGCTGAACCGCTGTCTTAAAGAACTCATCCTGCTCCATCTCACCCGCCTCAAAGGGTTTAATGGCAGTTTCGTTAACCTCCTTAAACGTGGGGGTCATAATAAACAGCGTAAGAATAAGCGCCAGACCGATCAGTACCTGGTTCGGCGGCGCCGTATTGGTGCTTAGGGCCGCTCTTGTAAAGTGCAATACGATGATAATCCTTGTAAAGGATGTCACCATCAAAAGCAAGGTCGGCGCTAAGGCTATCAGTGTAAGGAAAATCAGTATCCTTAAGTTGCTGTTTAGACTGCCGTTTCCATTGTTGACGGAAATCGTGAAGTTGGTTCCGGTATTCAGTTCATCGTTGGCGTTGTCGAGTCCCGTATTGTCTGTGGAAGAATCAAGCAAAGAATCAAGGATTTCGCTTGATGGATCCGTATTGTCCGCATCACCGCTTCTCTCCGTTATGTTTCGGAGCGTGGCAGCATGCGCGTCCATTTTGGGACTAATACAGAATATGCCCACCGTAACCAGCAGGCATAAAATCTTCACAATCTGAATTCGACGAAGCCGGCGAGATACAAAATCAATCACTTTAATTGCCTACTTTTCGGGAGAATCCTGTTTTTCGTCTGAATTTGTTTTCTTAGTGCCTTCAAGGAACTTGTTAAACAAGTCTTTGAAGTTCCCCGGGTTATCCCCGGTTTCGGAGAATTCTTTAATCTCATCCTTGGAAAGTTCGCAGATGACAGTCACGGTATCTTTGCATACCGCTAAAGCCACATACTTATCTCCTATGCGGACTATCTGAATATATTTCCCTCCCGATAGCCTTGCGGCCTCGATAAGAGAAATATTCCCGGCCTTTACGTTCTGTATTTTCTGGTAATTGGCAATCCAATGGGTCGTGGCCCATGTGATGCCAATAACCAGGATAAACAGCAAAAGAACCGTTATGAACTCCACTGCGGAGTTACTCTTCTCCGAGATCGTCAAAAAGATCATTGTTAGCCGACTACCTTCTTAACAGCCTCTAATACACGATCTGCCTGGAAAGGCTTAACAATGAAATCCTTTGCGCCTGCCTGAATGGATTCGATAACCATTGCCTGCTGGCCCATTGCGGAACACATAATTACGGTCGCATTGGCATCGGCTGCCTTGATTGCCTTAAGAGCCTGAATACCATCCATCTCGGGCATTGTGATGTCCATGAGTACGAGATCGGGCTTTGTCTCGTTGTATTTCTCAACTGCCTTCTGTCCGTTCTCTGCTTCACCTGCAACATTGTATCCGTTCTTTGTAAGGATATCCTTAATCATCATACGCATGAATGCTGCATCGTCACAAATCAAAATGTTTTTTGCCATAATGTTCACTCCTTGTGTTATTTGACTATTTCTGAAACTCTAACGCCAAAACTTTCTTCGATAACTACTACTTCGCCTCTTGCAACAAATTTGCCGTTTACCAATACGTCAACCGGTTCACCGGCAATCTTGTCAAGTTCAATAATTGTTCCGGGTGCAAAATCAAGGATTTCGGATATGAGCTTTGTTGTTCTTCCAAGCTCTACCGTAACGCCGAGAGGCACATCCATGATAAGACCGATATTTTCCTGACCGGGAACTGCGCCATACCCGCTCGAGAAATTCTGGAACTGTGCAGGTTGTACATTGATGCCGGGTGCCATCGGCATTCCATATCCGGGCATCGGATAAGGCATTCCCTGCGGTGGCATCTGATAAGGCATACCCTGCGGTGGCATTCCGTATCCGGGCATTTGCTGGTTCGGATCGGGTTGCATCATAGGTGGCGGAGCCGCTGCTGCGGGATCCGGCATCGGTGCTGCCTGCGGCATTGGTGCAGGTGCGGGAGCCGGTGCAGGTGCGGGTTCGGGTGCTGCTGCAGGTGCTGCGTCACCACCGCCTCCTCCTGTTGCCATCTGGTTATCCATGAAGGTCTCTACCAACTTCTTGGCAAAGTCCACAGGGTACAACTGCATTAGTGAGCTGTCCACCAAATCATCAATCTGCATCCTGAAGGTTATCTTTACGAATGTGCCTCCGAGGAACTCAGCTATGGTGGATCCGTCGGATACCTCTGAAAGGTCTGTAAGCCTTGCATCCGGCGGGCTGATATCAATCATGGTACCGAGCATTGTTGAAAGAGATGTAGCCGATGCACCCATCATCTGGTTCATGGCCTCGGATATTGCACTTAAGTGTAAGTCTCCGATCTCTCCGTCTGTGTTGGTACCGTCACCTCCCATCATGAGGTCGGTGATGATCTTAACGTCGTTTTCCTTAAGGACTAAGATGTTGCTGCCGTCAAGTCCGGCGGTGTACTTGATTAAGATGAATACACAAGGCTTCTCGTATTCATCAAGCACTGTCTGCCAGTTGGACAGCTCAACAACCGGTGTGGTTATGTTCGTCTTCCTGTTAACCAGAGAGTACATGGTTGTTGCTGATGTGCCCATGCTGATGTTGGCTACTTCTCCGATAGCGTCTTTTTCGACATCGGATAAAAGCGATTCATCGGCGGCACCCGGTTCAACAACGGATTGTGTGGCATCGCCGTCGTCGATACTCATACCACTCAGGAGAGCGTTTATTTCGTCCTGAGATAACATGCCATCCATTCCTTAATCCTCCTCTCTGATGACGGAAGTTACTTGGACCGCATAACGATCCTCTTCTGTTCCCGGCATCGCAGTAAACTTTCTTATATTTCCGACATAGATTGAAAGCTCTTGGTCTACTCTCGAATCAAGTCGTATAACGTCCCCGACCTGAAGGTTAATGAAGTCGTTAACCGATACGCTGCTCTTGCCAAGAAGGGCCTTTACAGGTACCTCAACTCTTCTTATCAGGGATTCGATATAATCGTCATACCTTGCATCGTCGGTCTCCTTCATGTTAGCGAACCAATACTTGGTATTGAGTCGATCCATGATGCTCTCCAGTGTGAAATAGGGGAGACACACATTCATGAGACCTTCAACGTCACCCATCTTAAGGTTGAGCGTTACGATGGCAATCATATCATTTGGTGCAATTACCTGAGCGAACTGTGGATTGGTCTCCAGTCGGTCAAGGTAAGGGTTTATTTCTACCACATTCTTCCACGGTTCTCTTAAAAGCTGTACACAGACAACCATGGTTTTCTCCAATATGGTAAGCTCAATATCCGAAAAATCTCTGGTCTTGTCTACCGGTGTTCCGGGTCCTCCAAGCATTCGGTCTATCATTGCGAAGCCTAAGTTGGTGGAAAGATCCAGTATTACGTTTCCGTTTAATGGAGCAAAGTTGGCTATTCCCAGAATTGAGGGGCTCGCCAGTGCATTCGTGAACTCTGAAAAGGTAACCGTCTCAGAGCTGGCCACATTTATCTGTACGTTCTTTCGAAGATAAATCGGCAGGTTGGTTGAAAGTAATCGTCCGTAGTGCTCAAAAATGATTTCGAGTGTCCTTAAATGCTCCTTGGAGAACTTTGCAGGCCTTTCAAAGTCGTAATTCTTGACCTGTACCTCGCCGGGATCATTCATGTTATCCACGTCCAACTCGCCGGTACTTAGCGCTGCCAGCAGGTTATCTATCTCGTTCTGCGATAATACTTCGCCCACATCGTTCACCTCCTTTTAACTGTAATATAAGCAAAGGAGCTTACTGATACAGGAAATCTATGAAATTGACTTTATAGATGAATTCCGAACCGTATTCGCTCTGAATTCTCTTAAGTATCTCTTTGGATGCTGCTGCGTTGTTGTCGGCTCTCAAGTCCTCGATTGTGCAGCTGCTTAATACTTCATATACCGCAGCTTTGAGCATTGTGTCATGTTCACCTGCGGCCACCGAAGCTCCGTATGTCTTATAGCCATCGTCCTTGGTGTTCATTGAAAAAGAAACACTTGTTACGAAATAGTGATCTTTTCCGTCGCCGCTGCTCTTAAGAGTAATTGTCAGCTGATCGGCAAATTTGTATGTTGCTGTGTCTGCAATCGAAACCGTTGCCGTCGGTTCTTCTGTGCTTGTCGCATCGGTTAAGTCAAGAGACATCGCAGCGGATATGTCATCAATAAGTGCTGCTGTCTTCCTGCTTGTACCAACCACCGAGAACATCATAATTCCGGTGAGTACAAGGTTAACCACAAGCAAAGCCAGGATTAAAACCGATATCAAATTTCTTTTCATAATCATTCACCCCTAGTAATCACTGAGTTCGTGATAGATTCTGATTTCTACTCGCCTGTTCTTGGCTCTTCCTTCAGGTGTGGAGTTGTCTGCCACAGGTTTGTATTCTCCTCTTCCCGAGGTCTTAATCATCGCAGGATCAAGGTTTGTGTTGGCAATCAGATAATCAAATACCGCCAAAGCTCTCGCTGCGCTTAATTCGTTGTTGTTGGCATACTTTGCGGAGTGCATGGGAACATTATCGGTATGTCCCTCGATCTCGATTGTGTATGCCGCATACTTCTCAAGAATGGTTCCTATATTGGCCATTACAGGAAGTATCTCGTTTCTAAGGCTTGCCTGTCCCGAATCAAAGAGGATAGCTCCGTTTAATGTGAGCTGTACGTACTGGGATGTAAACTGAATGTCTACCTTGCCGGCAAGATTACTCTCACTTACGGCTTCGGCAATCTTCTCTGCAAGTTCCTCACTGGCCTTAAGCTTCTCAGCTTCCAGTTCGTCGAGAATTTCCTGCTTCTCGTCTACCATCTCGGCCTCTTCATCGTTCTCGGCCATCTTACCTGTACTGTTGATATATTCATCCAGCTCGTTAAGCTGGCTGACACCGCTGCTTATAAGCACGCCCTCGCCGATGGCGGTGGCTCCTCCCGAAAGGATGCTTATGGTCTTCGTGAATGATGCTGCCAATTGTTCAAAGGCTTCCGCATCGATTGTTGACATTGAGAAGAGCAAAACGAAGAAGCAAAGGAGGAGGTTCATCAGGTCACCGAAGGTCGCTGTCCAAGCCGGGGCCCCCGGCGGCGGCGGATCTTCTTTACGCTGTTTACCCATTTACTCTTCACCTCCCTCGGAGGACATTGTTCTCTCTGAAGGAGCAAGGAAGGATTTGAGCTTCTCTTCGATAACTCTGGGGTTCTCACCTGCCTGAATGGAAAGGAGACCCTCAATCATAACTTCCTTCTCTGTGATCTCAACTGAGTTGTTGTATGAAAGTTTCTTGGATACGGGTGCGCAAATCCAGTTTGCAAGCATGGAACCGTAAAGTGTTGTGATAAGTGCGGTCGCCATGGAAGGTCCGATTGAGTCGGGATCTGACATGTTCTGCAGCATGTTAACCAGACCGATAAGGGTACCAATCATACCCCAAGCAGGACCCATGGATCCAACGTCGTCCCAGAAACCAATTTTCTTCTTGTGTCTTGTCTCGATACACATAAGCTCTGTTTCCATGATTCCACGAACCAGGTCAGGGTCTGTACCGTCGACAATAAGCAAAATTCCTTTTTTCAGGAATGCGTCATCTATCTGTGAGGATGCTTCCTCTAACGACAATAAGCCTTCCTTACGTGCTACGTTGGAAAGCTCGATAATTTTATTAATTGTGTCTGCTGTGTTGTTTGCGGGAGCTTTAAGAATCAGGGAGAAGCTCTTAAGGCCGCCGACGAATGTAGCTATTGAATTGGATGCCAAAATCGCACAAAAAGCACCACCAAAGGTGATGGCCGCTGAAGGGACATCAATGAAGTTACCTATGGTCTGAATACCACCACTGGTAATGATACCCAAGAGCATCATGCCAAGGCATAACACCAATCCGATAATTGAAGCTATATCCATGAAATACCACCTGATATTTTCGCTCTATTTTGCAAAAACATCCTTTCTATACGATTTTACTAAATTTTTCAGGTCTTGTCTACTTTCTTTTATAATAATTTTTCTACCTGTGGTTAACGTTACAACCGTATCGGGAGTCTCTTCGACCAACTCCATCAAGTCAGGATTTATCAGTACTTTTTGACCGTTCATTTTTGTAACTTCAATCATGGTTCCATCCCCCGAAAATGATTTGTCGGAATATTCAAAATTGTTCAGAGAAAAGTGTTATGTAAACAACGATAAGGGTGTTCTCCGAACACCCTTGCCGTCCTCTGTATTAAATTATGATTTAATTATTATCTCTTAAGGTTTGTAAGTTCCTCAAGTAATGTATCGGAAACAGTGATAATACGGCTGTTTGCCTGGAAACCACGCTGTGTTGTAATCATGTCTGTGAACTCTGCGGAGAGGTCTACGTTACTCATCTCGAGAACACCTGTTGAGAAGTATCCGCCGTTAGCGGTTACATCTACACCGATTCCATCAAACTCACCGGAGTTGGTTGATGCTGAGTAAAGGTTGTCACCTTCCTTTGTAAGACCGGATGCATTAGCGAACTCTGCGGAAGCTATCTGTCCAAGAAGTCTTGTCATACCATTGTCGTATGCTGCGTAAATCATACCGTTGTTCTGGATGGAAACCTGAGTCATCTTACCAAGTCTTCTACCTGTTCCAAGGCCCTTGGTATCACCGTTCTTCGCACCGATAGTCGATGTACCTTTGTTGTCGTACATTGATACTGTTGAGAAATCAATGTCGATATCGGAGAAGTTGCCGCCAAGAGGAGCTTCACGAACAGCTCCGGTAGCATCTGCATTCAAACGTAATTTTACGGTTGAATTGGTGGGTGATCCGTTGATTCCGTAGAACTTACCGGTATTGGTATCAAACTGGATTAAAGCACCGTTTATCTTCCTGTAGTTAGCTGTGGTCTCGTAACCTGCTGCTCTTGCTGCACTTACAATGTTGTATGCTACAAGTTCATCTTTGTCAGCTGTGGATGCATTGTTATCATCATCATATAACATGTGAAGGTTATAGAAATCAGATTCACTTCCTTCATATCCAAATGCCTTTGCAAGAGCTTTATATGCCTTATCATATGCTTCTTTTTCTGCATCGGTTGCTGTAGTAGCCAACGTTTTAAGTGAACCGTCAGTCTCAAAGAGAACAGACAAATCATAAACATTTGAATCAGTATCTGTGAGTTTCTTGGAGCCATCGATGCTGTAGCCGTTAGACAAAGCAAGCGTAACATCCTTCTCGAGGTTAGTGGAATCGCCAAGAATTCCATCAGGGATTTCAAGAACGTTACCTGCGGAGTCGATAATGGAATCAAGTTCCAATGCATATACACCGGCATTCTTTGTATTTGAAATTGTCATCTTGGCTGTGTAACTGTAGCCAAGGTTATCGTAGAAATTAAGGTTACGGATAAGACCTGATGAGCTTGTTACATCAGTATCGTTCTTGTCGATAATTCCTGAGAAATATGCTTTTGTTGTTGATTCAGGGGGATAGGTCATGTTTTCGGTGCTCATAATTCTAAGAGCGGAAACAGTGTCCTTCTTAATCTCCATTGTCTCGGGATCTACCTGCCAGCCCATTACGTTGTAACCGATACTTGTCATAGCAAGGTTACCGGCTGCGTCAACGTAGAAAGAACCGTCACGTGTAAAGAAGTTGGAATTTCCGTCTGAAACTATGAAAAAGTTGTCACCGGAAATCATGATGTCGAAAGGGTTACCTGTTGACTGTGCGGAACCCTGTCCGGATATATCTGTATTGATGGCACCTGATTTAACACCAAGACCGATCTGACGGGGGTTAATACCACCGGTACCGGTTGTGGCGTTGGGTCCTGATGCATTCTGTGTTGTCTGGGACATAAGTGCCGAGAAAGTAACTGAAGATGATTTGAATGCTGTTGTGTTAACGTTAGCAATGTTGTTACCGATAACGTCCATTTTGGTCTGGTGTGTCTTAAGACCTGATACACCAGAGAAGAGTGATCTCATCATAAGCTAATTGCCTCCTGTAATGGAGAGCCGCTTTTTCATTCCGTCTGTCGGTCAGGAATGAATAACCTCCTTGTAAGGTCCGGTTATTATGCTATTACGGCTCCGTCAATATTTGTGAATACGTTCTCGTTTGTTTCTGTTTGATCCATCGCTGTTATAACTGTGTTGTTTGGAACATTTACGATAAATGCCAGCTTATCAACGATGACCAGTGAGTCTTTGATTCCTTTTTCGCCTGCTCTTGCAGCACCGTCGCTTAAACGCTCCATCTGGTCGGTAGAAAGTTTAATGTTTCTATCTTCCAATCTGTTTGTTGCGTGTTTCGAAAACTTTAAAGCGGTGTTGGTTTCACCGGCCTGTATTTTCGATTTGAACACATCGAGGAAAGGTGTTTCTCCTGTGTTCTGAACCGTCGGTGATTTCGGTTTGTTTAAGTACTGGTCCTGTAAGGCTTCAATGGAAAGGAATCCTGTCTTCTGTAATGACATTTGACTTCCTCCCTTCTGTTCCTTCAGTGATTACAGTTCCTTCTAGATTGATTCGGGATCTGAATTGGTTGACTCTTCTTCTGTCTCTTGTGCCTTCTCCCAAGCTTCTATAGCTTCTTTAACTTTAGCAGCCTGAGCTTTGTATTCTTCAAGAGATTTAACTACGTCGCTTGCCACGAAAGTTTTTTCGTAGTCAGACATTCCGTTATATATTTCGTCAAGTTCTGCGATTTCATTAAGCTCTTTTTCAGAAACTGCTCCGACAACAGGAAGTTTTGCGATTCTTGCTACGAAACTTGATGCCTTGTCGTATGCGTTCATGTACTGTTTGTCGATGATTGTTGCAACATCACTTACTGAGTAAAGGTTCTCATCGATGGAAACATATGCTTTGCCGTTTTCGTATGTCACGTAATCTACCTGACCCTGAACGGTCTTCTTGCTTCCGTCTGAACCGGTGGTGTTTATGATAACTTCTTCGCCAACCAGTGATGAAGCTCTTGAAAGCTCCATTGTTGAAGCCATGTTCTGAATCTCTTCTACCTGTGTGAAGGTTGCGTACTGTGAAATGTACTCTGTGTTGGAAGTAGGCTCCAGGGGATCCTGGTACTTCATCTGAGCTACAAGGAGCTGAAGAAATGTATCCTTGTTCATATCAGATGTTGATGATTTGGATACCTGTGATTCAATTGATGATTGGGATGCTGACTGAACGATCTTGCCGTCATCTCCGATGTATGCTACTGAACTCATCTTTTCTCCTTTCGTTTCCTACGCCATGTAATCTACGGTGCTTCCGTTTGCCTCCATCATTGATACTGAAATTGCTTCTTCTTCAGTTAACTCTTCGGACATCTCTTCGAGTGCGTTTAAGTTAATTCTTCTTGCTCTTCTGTTTGTTCTCTCTTCGTCCTGGTTGTTACGCTCTCTTGAGTTTTCATACTCTTGTGCAAAAGCGTTTGTCTGAACCTGAACTTCGATGTTGTCTACCTTAACTCCTTTTGCTTCGAAGGTTTCCTTAAGCTCTATCATCTGAGCTTCGAGGATTGCTTTAACCTGCTCGTTCTGTGTTGTGAACTGAGCTGTTACGGTTCCTTCTTTGGATGAAAGGTGAACATTTACGGTTCCTAAACTTTCAGGATTGAGAAGCATCTCTATATCTGATGTTTCGGGCTTAACTGATACGTGGATGGATTCGATTACCTGGTTCATAACCTGTCTTACCTCGGTGTATGTAATTCTCTCACCGGTGGCTTCGTTTACGGTTTCGGTAACCTTGTTTGCAATGTTCTCTAAAAGAATATTGCCTTTATCCTCACCATGTCCCTGTTCTGAACTCTTTTTCTCGGAAGACCTTGTTGTAGGAGCCTTGGGGGCTTCATAGGTTTCCTTTGTGACCTCTGCTTTACTTTCGTTTCGGTCTTCTTTTTTAACCTCTGATTTTTCGTCCTTTTTTACTTCAAAGGTTACTTTGATGGGGTTATCTTCTTCCTTGGCGGTTTCCTCAATCACTTCTGCAAAAGCAGGTGTGTTTGTCTCGACTGCTGTTTCGATAACTTCATCTTTTGAAATGTTGTTGGCAGCTGCCAGATTCTCGATTGCCTCGTTAATCTCAACGTTTAAATCATTTACGAAGTTGTTAAGGTTCTCATCGGTTACCAAAGCCATGGGCTCTGTCTCGCCTGCTACTTCCAAAACAACCTGTGTGAGATTCTCGGGAATAAGAATATCTGTGATAGCAAGTCCCATCTTCTCGATGGTTTCGATTATCTCCTCGGGGTCCATATCGAACTCTTCGGCAATCTTTGCGATAGCGTCGGTTACTACCTCCTCTACCTCGCTTGCTATGCTTTCTTTCACTTCTTCATCCAAGGGCTTAACTTCGTTTGCCTCCTTGGGTTCCTCAGGATTTTTGATTTCCTTGGGTCCCTTGCGGTTCTGAAGGCTTTCTCCCTTATTGTCTTTTTCGGGAGCTTTAACTGCTTCGGCATTTGCCTTAGCGTTATCCTGTGTCTGCCCCTTGAATACGTCTGTGAAGCTGCCGTCTCCGGTTGCAACGCCTGCATCCGGTACTTGTGGAGCAAAATCCATTACCATGGGTCTTGTCCCATTTACAGGTGTGTAAGTCATTCGCATTCTCCTCTCTTCAGTTTTCAAGGTACGGGTTACAAAGCATATATCGGTTCATAACCCGAATGACTTAACCCTCAGGATCCATAATTTTTGTTATTTTAGCTGCAACTTCTTTATCCATTACGCCGAGGATTTTGCCTCTGTCATCGGCATTCATAAGTCCCAGTATTTTGGCCACAAGTTCAAGGTTGTTGGTCATCTTTTCAAAGATTCCGGCAGCCTCCTTGGGCTTCATCTCGGAGTATGCTTTTGCATAATCTTCAAGTTCAGCATCTACTTCCTGTTTAAGTATTACCTGTTTATATAAAGTCTCTGCCATCGTAGGGTCGATTGACTCATAGTATTTGACATACTCTTCAGGTCCGGGACCCTTCTCGGAATAGACTACTTCTTCATAAAACTCGTTCTTGATACGCTGGAACTCAACCTGCATATCCTCAAACTCCTGAAGTCTTAATACCTCAGCCTTTAACTCAGCTATCTCGGCAGCCTGTAATTCTTCTGTAGATCTTGAATCTTCAAGCTGTGACTCAAGGTTCTTACTGTACTCGACGGCATCTCGAAGTGATGTGTATCCCTCGTAGCTTCCCTCGTTCGTTGTCTCCATTACAGAATCGGAAGGAAGGATTCTGTTGATTACGGGCACATCCTGAAGGATGGGTGCAAGGATTCCGGAACCGAATCCGCCGACATCAAGCTTTACGAGAAGGCAAAGGATTGCAAGCCAGATCGCAACGATTACAATCGTAACAAGGAACACGGATACACTTCCGCCTTCCTCATCCTCTTCGTCAAGTCTTGCCTGTCTCTTGGCAATTTCCTTGGCTCGCTTCTTGGCTTCCTTTTTCTGTTTGGCCTGCTCTGCCTTTAGCGCTTTCTTGTCATCGGCTATCGACTTTTTCTCGGCCTTTATTTCTTCTTCGTTCATGAATTCTTGTTCTGCCATAGTTAATCACCCTGTGAATACATGTAGCTCGTAAGCTGGTCTATTTCCTTCATCTCTGCTTTGTTTTCTTCTTTCATAAACTGCTCAAAAGCCTTCTGTCTCAAAGTCTCCTGAGCTTTCCTCTCAACCATGCACTCCCGAAGCTTATCCGTTGCTCTATCAACTTCCTTCCGGGCCATGTCAACTCTCACCATCTGGCTTTCGATAAAATCGTCCATGACCTTTATGGCCTGCTGGTTGTCCTTTATATCCCTGACATTAAGCTCTCCCTCAAGAGCATGTCTGGTACTCCTTATATATTCGATTTTTCTGGCTTTTAATTCGCTAAGTTTACCCTCTTCCGTGTTAAGAGCCTGCTGAGCAAGGCCCAGTTCCTGCTTGGCCTGGGTCTCAAGCTTAACTTTCAAGTTGAGTATGCTCTGCATTCTGTAGCGAAAACGTGCCATCTACTTACTCTTTCTCCTCAGGCGCCTCGGAGTTGTCAACTGAATCATCAAGGAGATTGATTAACATCTGCCTTGTATCCTCAAAGAGGAACTTCTCATCGGTCTCCTGCATAAGGAATTCATTTATAGCATCAATCTTGCTTATTGCGAAATCAATCGAGGGATTGGACCCGGGCTTATAGGCTCCGATATTTATAAGGTCCTCGGCCTCATTGTATGTTGCAAGAGCATTCTTAAGCTTACCTGCCGCCTTCTTGTGCTCTCTGTCGGCAATCTGTGACATACATCTTGAGATACTCTGCAATACATCTATCGCAGGATAATGGTTCTTATGGGCAAGACGTCTGTCAAGCATTATGTGTCCGTCAAGGATACTTCTTGCGGTATCGGTGATAGGCTCATTAAAGTCGTCACCGTCAACAAGGACAGTGTAAAGGCCTGTAATCGAACCTTTCTCGATACAGCCGGCTCTTTCAAGGAGCTTTGGCATCTCGGCGTAAACGCTTGGCGGATATCCTCTTGTTACGGGAGGTTCGCCCGAAGCTAAGCCTATCTCTCTTTGAGCCATGGAGAAACGTGTTAAGGAGTCCATCATAAGAAGGACATCCTTGCCTTTGTCTCTGAAATACTCTGCAATAGCCGTTGCGGTCTGTGCCGCTTTATGTCTTTCAAGAGCGGGACGGTCTGAGGTGGCAACAACTACAACGCTTCTTGCCATACCTTCTTCACCAAGGTCCCTCTCTATAAACTCTCTTACCTCTCTGCCTCGCTCTCCGATAAGTGCGATGACATTGATATCTGCCTGGGTATTTCTCGCAAACATACCCATAAGTGTGGATTTGCCTACACCTGAACCTGCGAATATACCGATTCTCTGACCCTTACCGATTGTGATAAGACCATCAACAGCCTTAACGCCAAGAGGCAAAACCTCATCGATAATCTTTCTCTTCATTGGATCCGGCGGGAGGTTTTCTACGCTGTAGGCTGTACCCGTTTCAAAATATCCACCCTCTAAAGGTTCTCCAAGTCCGTTAAGAACCATTCCAAGCATTTCATCGCTTGCAAGGACCTGTAAAACATCTCCGGTATTGACTACGATACTTCCCGCTCCGACGCCTTCTGTTACGTCGAAGGGCATAAGAAGCGTCTTTCTGTCTCTGAATCCTACCACTTCAGCACGAATAGGCTTAGCCCCTTCATCCTCCGGATAAATTTCACAGATGTCACCCATCTTTGAATCGGGGCCGGCGGACTCAATGGTTAAGCCGATAACGTTGACCACTTTGCCTTTCTTTACAAAAAAGTTCTGGGTCAGCAGGTTCTTATACTTTTGAATGCGAATATCGGGTGCGTTCAAATCTTCTCTCCCCGAAGCTTACTCCTTCTCGTAGGATAAAATCCTAAGCTTCTTGGAAAGCTCCGTAAGATGCGTATCCAAACCGCAGTCGTAAATTCCGGCCTCTGTTTCAATAAGACACTGCCCTTTGTTAAGGGAAGCATCCTCGACAAACTCTAAAGAAGCGTTTCCTACAACGGAATCGGTCTGAATAAGCTTTTTTTGCATACTCATGTATGCGTAATCATCCTTGGACACATGAATAAGATAGTTCTTGGCTGCCTCAATGTGTGCAAGGGTGTTCATGACAAGATATGTAACTACGTCCTTGTATGAGGACATATCCACCTTGAAGATATATTGATAGATATCATTGATTGTCTCAATCAAATCGGGCTCAAGGTTCTCGATCATCTGCTCGTACTCGGCTTTAAGATCGACTCTCTCCTGGGCAAGCTCACGTCTCTCCCTGTCGAGTCTTTGCATTCCTTCCTTGTTGCCCTGATCATAGCCGGCATCGTAGCCCTTCTTTCTGGCTTCCTCGAGAGCCTGCTCTTTCATAGCCTCGATATCTTTAAGGGCTTCTTCCCTCATTCTCTCGATTTCTTCCTGGGCCTCGGCTATAAGTTCTCTCGGGTCCGGTCCCTCATAAGGAATATCTGTGGGAACAGAAGGCTCGTAAGCTTCTTCGGGAATCTCGTCTCCCTCTTCTCTGGGGAGTCCGTCCTCACTTTCTACCACACCGATCTCCCTTGCGGGGATTCCTGATTTGAATCCGCCGTCCAAAGGATGGGTCTCTCTGTAGATTTGAAGCTTCTGGGCTATTATCTCATTGCTGTCCACCATTACCTTATTTTCCGGATCTGATACGGTGTACATGTTTTTGACAAGGTTATACGACAATCTCGTCACCTCCGCCTCTGGAGATTACGATCTCAGCTGAATCCTCGAGCTTACGTATGATATTAACGATCTTCTGCTGAGCTTCCTCAACATCCTTCATACGCACAGGACCCATGAATTCCATATCCTCTTTGATCATAACAGCGAGACGCTTGGAGAGGTTGTTGAATATTGCTGCCTGAACCTGTTCATTGGCACCCTTAAGCGCAATGGCAAGGTCAGAGTTGTCAACGTCTCTAAGCACTCTTTGGATAGCTCTGTCGTCCAAAAGAAGGATATCCTCGAATACGAACATCTTCTTTCTGATCTCGTCCGCAAGTTCGGGCTCTTCGATTTCCAGAGTCTCCATGATGTGTTTCTCTGTTCCTCTGTCTACGGTGTTCAAGATATCTACGACTGCATCTACACCACCGATAATTGTGTAATCCTGGTTTACGAGGGATGCAAGCTTGCTCTCCAAAACCTTCTCCACCTCTTTGATGACATCGGGACTTGTACGGTCCATTAATGCAATTCTCTTTGCAACATCGGCCTGTCTGTCGGGTGCAAGTGCGGATACAATCATTGCAGCCTGCTGAGGAGACAGGTATGACAAAATAAGGGCGATAGTCTGAGGATGCTCGTCCTGAATAAAGTTGAGAAGCTGTGTAGCATCGGCCTTTCTGATAAACTCGAAGGGCTTAACCTGCAAGGATGCAGTAAGTTTTCCGATAACCTCCACGGCCTTGTCGCCGCCAAGTGCGTGCTCCAGGAGTTCCTTCGCGTATCCGATACCACCTTCCGCGATGTACTGCTGTGCAAGGCAGACCTCGTAGAACTCGTTGATAACCTGCTCTTTTACCTGAGGTGTTACACTTCTCGTATTGGCAATCTCAAGGGTCAATTCCTCAATTTCCTCTTCCTTGAGATGTTTGAATATTCCTGCGCTTCGTTCGGGGCCTAATGAAATCAATAGGATTGCCGCTTTCTGCAGGCCTGTTATTTTCTCATCCGCATTTCTCGGCATTAATAGTTACCCCCATTCCTCGTTCAGCCAGTTTCTAAGAAGGTTGGCTGCAGCCTCCGGATTCTCGTCCACGAATTTCTCGATCATCTTTCTGGTCTCAGACTTCGTCTCAACCTCAATGTCTGAAAGGTCAGCTTCAGGTGTGGACTGGAGCAAATCTTCCACTGAAAGTTCCTCTGTTTCCTGAGGAGCTTCCTTTGAAACCATGCTTCTGAATACTACGAATCCGAGGAGTCCAAGGATTAAAACGATGAGGATGATTGAAAGGATATCTCCTGCTGACATTCCCGTATCTTCTTCATCCATGAACTCATTTATCTGATAAGCCATGATTGTGATGCTTTCCTTGGGCATTCCCGTTGCTGTTGCAACTGCCGAATAGAACTCATCGTCAACCGTAAGCTTAATAGCTTCCGAATTGGCAGCCTTATATTCATCCCAGGTAATACCGTCAAGTAAGCCCTGGTTTCTGGTATCAACTTCATTGATTACGTTGTAGTTGATAGCTGTAATTGTGGCTGATGAATTGGAGTAATTGATAACTCCTGCGGGTACTTCCGAAACTGTCGTATAGGAGTTTGGAAGATACTTACGATACTCCTCAGACTCTGTTGCGGATTCCGAAGCCACGTCACTGTACTGGTAGGATGTTGTGTCGGAATCGTTTGAGGTGGTTCCTGGAACACCGCCGTTACTGCCTGTAGACTCGGAGTTGTAAATTGTCTCCTCACTTAACATACCCTCGGTTCTTCCGTCGGGTGCATCATAAGTCTGAGTCTGCTTTGTTGTCTTTGAAAAATCTATGTCGAGATTGCATGCAACCTCTACGGAATTAAACTGTCCCGTGCCAAGAAGAACTCTCTTGACGGAATTGATAAGGACATTCTCCTGCTTCTGGCGTGCATCAAGCTGAGAAGATGCTACTCCTCCCACACTTATCTCACTGTCGCCGGAGAACCAGAGTTTGCCGTTTGAGTCGATAATTGTAATGTTGTTGGTTGTGGTATTGCCAAGACTTGTCGCTGCAAAGCGCGCAATGTAAGCTGCCATATCCTCTGTGAAATCACCTTTCAGAACGAGGAAGATAGCGCAGCTTGCCTCCTGGGTAGACGCGATAAGAGTTCCGTCCTGCTCAGGGATTGAAAGTTCAACCTTCGCACTGTCAACGGAATCCATTATCTCAATAATACTCTTTAATTCATCCTGTTTATACTTAACGTATCTCTTCTGCTTATCGGACTCAGTAGTTGAAAGTCCGCCGCTTGTAACATCATCTATGGACATTCCCTGTGTAGGGATTCCTGCAGCGCCAAGTGCAAGTCTTGCCTCTGAGTACTGCTCCTCCAAAACGCTGATAACCAGGCCGTCTGTACTTGTCTGATATGTAATGCTCTGACCGCTTAAAAGTTCTGTGATCTTGGAAGCCTCAGCCGTATCCGAGCATACCATCAATTGTGTGTATACCGGTTGTGATAACACCATAACAAGGATAGCGAACGCCAAAATAACGGCGGCGGCTACCCCCACTATTATGGTCTTTTGCTTGGAGGTAAACTTGTTCCACCAATCAACGACCTTCTGCCAAAGCTCCTTCAGTTTTTCGACCATGGTTATTTCTCCTTACTGCTGCTTCCCTGCGTTACTACATCTGAAGATTCATTATCTCCCTGTAAGCTTCCACAAATTTGTCTCTTACGGCAACTGTATACTGCAAAGCTGTGGATGCCTTCTGTAAGGCGATGGCAAGGTCATGTGTGTTCTCGCTCTCGCCCAATGCAAACTTTACCTTCTCGTTCTCAGCACTTGAGAGGTAAACATTAGTCTCTTTGATATTGTCTATAGCAGCCCCGAGAATGGAATCAAACAGATTCCCGTCTACTTTCTTGGCATCTTCATTAAGATTAATGACCGCGTTGGGGCTTGTAACCTTAGTAATCTGAGGTATTGATGTGATATTCATTATTCAGCAATCTCCAATCCTTTAAGTGCCATCGACTTGCTGGCTGTAAATGCGGTTGAGTTGGCCTCGTAAGAACGGGTCGTGTCAATCAAATCCGTCATCTCCTGCACAATATTTACATTGGGATAGAGAACATATCCGTTCTCATCCGCATCGGGATGGCTTGGATCATATACTTTTATGAAATCCTGCTCTTTATCTTCGTAAACTCCGCGTACCTTAACGCCCTTGCCGGAATAGCTGTCAAGAGTCTTCGATAAGATATGTTTGAAATTGGTCTGTTCGTCTTTCTCCTGGAAGGTAACCATCTTACGTCTGTAAGGTGTTCCGTCCGCGGTTCTCGTAGTCTCGGCATTGGCAACGTTCTCCGCAATGATATCCATGCGGTATCTCTGTGCCGTCATACCTGAGGCATTTACGTTAAAAGCTGAAAACATAGACATAGGTTAAGTCTCCTTTCAATGCTACTTCATTACCCTTGCAAGGTTGTCGAACTCGTTGTTGATACTTGCCATAATACCGTTGTACTTAAGCTGGTTGGCTGCAAGGTACACGCCCTCGGTATCGGGATCTACGTTGTTACCGTCAATTCTGTAGGAATAGTTCCTCATGTCGGTATAAACCTTCGGTTTAAGGCTGTTTAGATCCAGGTTCGAAATCTGCTTGTCAAGGTTGTTCCTGTTGTCGATGTTTTCGGTAAAGCGACTGATTCGAAGTGCCTTCTTAAGCTCAGACTCGAAATCCACATCCTGTCTCTTGTAACCCGGGGTATCCTGGTTAGCAATGTTATTGGAAATGGCCTCGTGTCTTGCCCACGATCCGTCTGCCGCTTTGTCCAACAGGTTGATGTAATTAAATGCTCCGGATGAAAACATAAACTTCTCCTTTTAGTCTTACATTAAACCTATCATATTCATTATATGATATTTTAGAAAAAACACAAGATGTTTTTGTTACTCAATGAAAAAAATCAATATCTTGGGGTTTGACCATTTTTCACTTTTGGGAAATCCGTACTAATATTATCGGATTTTATTCGCATTTCTTTTAGTTTTTTAAGGAACAAAAAAAGGATTTAGTGAGACGAATCTCAATAAATCCTTTTATCTTTCTTTGCCGTCAGGTTCCTTCCGACATTAAATTGGGGGAAGTATAATTATTTCTTCATATTCTGCTTCTTAAGCTCGGCAATCTCATCAAATACAACATCGTTAAGAACCTTGATGTATGTTCCCTTCATACCTGAAGATCTTGATTCGATTACGCCTGCACTCTCGAATTTACGAAGAGCATTTACGATAACGGAACGGGTAATTCCTACTCTGTCCGCAATCTTGGAGGCAACAAGGATTCCCTCCATACCGTTAAGCTCATCAAAAATATGAGTAATTGCTTCCATCTCTGAGAAGGAAAGTGTGTTAATTGCAGATTTAACCACATCAACTTTTCTTTTCTCCTCGGCGCTCTCTTCGTTAACGGCTCTTAACATTTCAAGTCCGACAACGGTTGTACCGTACTCGGAAAGAATGATATCGTCGATATCATACTGTTCACCCTGCTTGTAAATGAAGAGGGTTCCAAGTCTCTCACCGGCAATCTCAATAGGTGTGATGATTGCCTGATATGCATTGATGCTCTCGCCCTCAAAGCCGAGGGTTTCAAGGTTTACGTTCTCTTTTGTGGAAAGGATAGCCAAAAGACGCTCGTTCAACATTCCGTCTACGAATCCGCCTACCTGGTCATCCAAAAGCTGTGTTATCGTGGCAATCCCTTCAACTTCGCCTACTCCAAGCACTTTACCCTTTTTACTGATAACAAGGATATTGGAATTAAGGATTTCGCGCATAACACGACAAATATCGTTAAATACCACCTTGCTGGAATTGTTGTTGTGTAAAAGTTTCCCGATTTTTCTTGTTTTGTCAAGCAGCTGAACACTACTCATATCTCCGCCTCCTTACTACCGGTACTGTGTACGTTTTCGGTAAATTTGTCCCCCTGTATCCATAACCGAGTATTGACATAGTACCACAAAATTTACTCTGTTGCAACACATTTTGCCAAATTTTTAGACTATTTCTATTTTTTATTCAATTATACCAATACATTTTCTGTCTATTTGGTAATTATTTTGATTTAGCCTCCGCAGGTTTGGTCCAGGACATGAAATCACATTCCTTTGTCGTAGTGCCGATACAGCCGTAATAACGCCTTCCTTTGCGGGTTTTCATGATTACGACGTCCTTGCCGCACTTGGGACATGCAATACCTGTTTTTTCAAAATATGGCTTGGTAAATCTGCATTCAGGGAATCCGGGGCATGCCAAAAACTTTCCGTGAGGACCGTATTTGTATACCATTCTTCTGCCGCAGACTTCACAGATTTCGTCGGATTCTTCATCCGCAATCTTGACGCTCTCAAGCTCCTTCTCAGCTTTTGTAACCGCATCATCAAAATCGGGATAAAAATTTCTGACAACAGTTTTCCATTTTACTTCTCCGTCACCGATTCCATCAAGAAGGGTTTCCATGTTGGCGGTAAAGTTAACGTCAACAATTGAGGGGAACGCGGTCTTCATAATACCGTTAACCACTTCTCCAAGCTCGGTAACGAATATATTTCTTCCTTCCTTGGTTACATAGTGTCTTGCAAGGATGGTAGTAATTGTGGGTGCGTATGTACTGGGTCTTCCGATTCCAAGCTCCTCAAGTGTCTTTACAAGGCTCGCCTCGGTAAAGTGTGCGGGGGGCTGTGTAAAGTGCTGCTTGTAATCGAATTCCTTAAGTGTAAGCTTTGTATCCTTGTCGATACTCTTGCTTAATGTATTTGTCTCTTCCTTGTCATCCTCGGAAGTATATACTCTCATGTATCCGTCAAAAAGCTGTTTGGAAGCAGCAAAACTGAACTTCTTATCTTTAGCTTTAATTTTTACGGAAGTTGTCTCATATTTCGCCTCGGACATCTGGCTTGCGGCAAAGCGCTTCCAGATAAGCTGGTAAAGCCTTAACAGGTCCTTGGGAAGCTGTTCTTTGATTGTGATGGGATCTCTGTTTAAATCAGTAGGTCTGATTGCTTCGTGAGCATCCTGAATCTTCTGAGCATTTTTCTTAGCATTGGCCTTGCTTGCAAGGTACTCTTCTCCAAAGTTAGCTGTAATGTACTCTGCAGCTGCAGCCTTAGCCTCGTCGGAGATACGTGTCGAATCGGTACGAAGGTAGGTGATAAGGCCAATTGTGCCTTCTCCCTTAATCTCAACGCCTTCGTATAACTGCTGTGCAAGACGCATTGTCTTCTGTGTGGAGAAATTAAGTGCCTTGCTGGCTTCCTGCTGAAGAGTTGAGGTTGTGAAAGGAAGGGGAGGCTTCTTGCTTCTCTCTCCGACCTTGACACTGTCTACGCTAAATTCTGCGCCCTTTAAGGATGCAAGAATCTTCTTAAGTGCTTCTTCATTCTTGATGTCGCCGCTGTATTTGGCAACAATCGGTTTCTTGGTTCCCGGAATGTTAAGGAGTGCATCAAGACTCCAGTATTCCTCGGGAACAAATGCCGCAACCTCTTCTTCTCTGTCACAGATGAGTCTCAAAGCAACTGACTGAACTCGTCCCGCACTAAGGCCTCTTTTTACCTTTGCCCAAAGAAGAGGAGAAATTCTGTAACCTACCATACGGTCAAGAATTCTTCTTGTCTGTTGCGCATCTACAAGATTCATATCTATATTTCTGGCGTTCTTAAGGGATTCCTTAACCGCATTCTTGGTAATCTCGTTGAATGTGATTCTGTATACCTTCTTACCCTCAAGCTTAAGTGCCTCGGTAAGATGCCAGGAAATTGCTTCTCCTTCACGGTCAGGGTCGGTTGCGAGATATATCTTGTCTGCCTTCTTCACTTCCTTACGAAGTGCGGCTACAACGTCTCCCTTTCCTCTGATGGTAATGTACTTGGGCTCATAGTCGTGTTCGACGTCAACCCCCAGCTGACTCTTGGGCAAATCTCTTACGTGACCGTTGCTGGCCATAACCTCGTAATTGGGGCCCAAAAACTTTTTAATTGTCTTCACCTTTGCAGGTGACTCCACTATAACCAGGTTCTTTGCCATAATCTGTTACTTTACCTCTCATTTAAAAGTCGATAACAGCACACACTATACACCACAATTCTTATGCACGCAAGACTTTTTTTATTTGACATCCTTTGTTATAATAAGTTCGAATCTAAAATTCATCGGATATTCATCCGCTTATTCCACTTTTAGAAAATAAATCGAAAGGAGTTTTTTAGATGATAGTTACAATTAAATCCGGCGCCATGTTTGGGGTTTCGATGGTACCCGTCGACGTGGAGGTGGATGTCTCAAGGGGACTGCCCGGCTTTGACCTTGTCGGCTTTGCAAGCAGCGAGCTTAAGGAAGCCAAGGAACGTGTGCGGGTTGCCCTTAACAATTCGGAGCTTCCGATACCGATTGCAAAGATTACGGTAAACCTTTCTCCGGCCAGTCTCCCCAAATCCGGCACGGCCTATGACCTGCCGATTGCCGTAGGAATTCTTTCGGCCTCAGGCTTTTTCGAATCAAGAAACACAGATGAATTCTTTATGGCAGGCGAGGTCGGGCTTGACGGAAACCTTAAAGGAGTTTCGGGAATCCTTCCGATGGTAAGTCAGGCAAAGAGAAAGGGAATCACAAAGTTTCTAATTCCTTACGACAATAAGGACGAGGCCTCGTATGTAAAGGATGTCGAAATCATCGCATTAAAAGATCTAAGAGATGTATTCATATACCTCTCCTCTTCTCCCGCAAAAAGAGCAGAGCTTTTGGAGGAATATGAAAGAGATGCTTTCACAGCTAAAGATGCCCCGGAAGAACCGATTCCCGATTTTTCCGATATCTGCGGACAGGATGCCGCAAAGAGAGCTGCCGAGGTCGCGGCGGCAGGCTTCCACAACATGTTGATGGTCGGGCCTCCGGGCGCAGGCAAAACCATGATTGCAAAGCGCATTCCGGGCATTCTTCCACCGCTTTCATCGGACGAAGCCTTAGATATTTCTTCTATATATAGTGTCGCAGGATTGCTAAAAGAAGGAAAAGGTATAATCAAGTCCCGTCCGTTCAACGCACCGCATCATTCCATGTCGGAT
>JAGACI010000222.1 GCA_017614185.1 Lachnospiraceae bacterium
AAAGCCGGAATCAAGGTAAAAACAAATGAACTTGAGGCTCATCTTCTTGCAGGCGGTAACGTAGATAACGTAGTAAATGCTCTGATTGCAGCCGAGAGAGCCGGAATGGATTTAAGCTTTGAGCAGGCATCGGCAATCGATCTTGCAGGACGTAACGTATTCGAAGCTGTTAAGATGAGCGTAACCCCCAAGGTTATTGAGACTCCGCAGATTTCAGCAGTGGCAAAAGACGGTATCGAGCTTTTGGTTAAGGCGAGAGTTACAGTAAGAACCAACATCAACCAGTTAATCGGTGGTGCAGGTGAAGCTACAGTACTTGCGAGAGTCGGCGAGGGTATCGTTACAACAGTTGGTTCTGCTCTTACACACAGCGCAGTTCTTGAGAACCCCGATGACATTTCAAAGGTAGTTCTTGAAAAAGGACTTGATTCAGGAACAGCTTACGAGATTATCTCCATTGATATAGCAGATATCGATATCGGAAGAAACATCGGTGCAAACTTACAGAGCCTCCAGGCAGAAGCAAATACCAAGATTGCTCAGGCGAAAGCCGAAGAGAGAAGAGCAATGGCGGTTGCTTTGGAGCAGGAGATGAAGGCAGAAGTTGTAAAGGCAGAGGCCGAAGTTCCCAAGGCTATGGCAGAAGCGTTAAGATCCGGACATATAGGTGTGCTTGATTATTACAAGCTTCAGAATGTACAGGCAGACACCAAGATGAGAAACGGAATCGGAAACGGTGTAGGAGATTTCTTAGACAAGAAGGGTAAATAAGACATGAGAGTAATGGTCGTAGATGACGATGCGAAGATATGTGACATCTTAAAAAAGATGATTGAGAAAACCGAAGGGTTTAAGGTTGTATCTTTGTGCGAGGAGTTTTCTGCGGCCATTACTGACTTTGTAAAGCTTCGCCCCGATGTGGTTTTCATGGATATAGACTTAAAGGGTGAGAGCGGACTGGAATGTGCCAAGGCCATCACTGAAGTTGACCCAAAGGTAAAGATAGTCTTTGCAACGGCTCACAGCGAGTACATGGCAAACGCGTTTGAAATCTATGCTTTTGATTATCTGGTTAAACCTTTTGATCTTGAAAGAATCACCAGGACCTTACAAAGGATCAAACAGATATCTGAAGAAAGCAAGGCTTCATCGAAACCCGAAGGAGCCCATGATGAGAAGATACTGATAAGGGGCAAGGAGGAGATAAACCTTATCGATGTATCTGACATCATTATGGTTGAGCGTATTGACGGTGTTACAAGAATAGTCACTATGGATGAAAACTATCTGACGTCTCTTTCTCTCAGCGCACTGGAAGAGAAGCTTAACCCCGAGAAGTTTATGAGATGTCACAAATCCTACATTATACGGATTGATGCGGTAAAAAAACTTGAAATCTATGGACGATGGACTTATACGGTAAGGCTTAAGGACACGGATGAGACCGCACTTATGACTGCTCAGAAATATGATGAATTAAAAGAGCGTTTTGAATAAGAAAATGCTTGTAATATTGCAAATCAGATGATAATATCAAAGTAACATGTTAGTTATGACATGTTACTTTTTTTTGATGAACAATAAGTAGGGAGATTGTTTATTAGGAGAAAATATGAATAGTTCACTTAACCAACGGACATATGATTTGTTTAAAAAAGACATAATGACATTTTCGCTTAAGCCGGGGGAATCGGTTTCTGCCGCAAAGATTGCCGACAGGTATAACGTAAGCAGAACTCCTGCAAGAGAAGCCCTTGTAAAGCTTGAGACTGAAGGGCTTGTGGATATTTATCCCCAGTCGAGATCTCTTATTTCAAAGATTGATATCGACAGGGCAAACCAGGAGTGGTTTATCAGAAAGACCTTAGAGCTTGGAGTTGTGGACGGGCTTTTTGCAAACGTCACTGACAAGGACGTAGAGAAAATGTATGAGTTATGCCGAAAGATGGAGAAGATCTCAGAGACGGCAAGAACTCATGAGTCAGCATATGAGTACCTAAGACTTGATGATGAGTTTCATGCGCTTACTTTCCATATAGCCGGTGAGAAGCTTGCAGCGGAAATGCTGGCTCATACGATGGTTCACTACAACCGAATCCGTCTGCTTACCGACCTTGAGGACAGCTACACTCACAGAACCGGTACAACTCATGAGCAGATGGTAAAGAGCCTTGAGAAGAGGGATAAGGAAGGATACAGAGAACTTCTAAAGCAGCACTTAAGCTACATCGCTCAGGATACAGAGGAATTAAAGCAAATCTATCCCGGCATTTTCACTGAGGAGGAATTCAATGAAAGAATTCATGAATAAGGACTTTTTGCTTAATACACAGACGGCAAAGGATATTTACTATAAGTATGCGGATATGACAAAGATTCCCATCCTTGATTATCACTGCCATATCAATCAGAAGGAAATCTACGAGGACAGACAGTTTAATAACATAACTGAGGTCTGGCTTGGCGGAGACCATTACAAGTGGCGTCAGATGAGAACCTGCGGTGTAGATGAAAAGTACATAACAGGTGACGCATCCGACAGGGAAAAGTTCCAAAAGTGGGCAGAGACCTTGCCCAAACTTATCGGAAACCCGCTTTATACCTGGTCACACCTTGAACTTCGTTATTATTTTGGTTATGAGGGAAACTTAAACGGGGACACAGCCGAGGAAGTCTGGAACCTTTGTAATGAGAAGCTTAGAACGAAAGAGTTCTCGGTAAGAAACCTTATAAAGAAATCAAATGTAACTCTTATTTGTACAACGGATGATCCGATAGACGACCTTGAGCATCACA